>CAVHZP010000011.1:0-21830 GCA_963640485.1 bacterium
GCTGGGAAAAGCAGCAGAGAAAATCGAAGACATGGGCTATAGCATCGGAACGGGCAACACGCAGTCCTCTATGGCTATCGTCTACATTTACGGTACGGGACTGTTAATCATTAATTTCCTGTTTCTCATCGGCTGGCTGGGGCAGTGGATGGACACGGGCAAAGCAGACCTGCACCTCTTGATTTCCTATTTCCGCGAATACACCGCCGCCAGCGTGGTGGCCGCCGTGACATTCCTTACGGTATTCAACGTGGATAAAAACGGAGACGGCCGCCCCGATGCGGCAGAAGTCAAAGCGGAGGGCAAATAAAATGAAAGTCCTGGACATTAGCGATTGGAACGACCATATCAACTGGTCCCACATGATTGACCACGGCGTCGAAGGCGTCGTCGTGAAAATTTCCGAAGGCCGCACGCTGACCAGCCTCCACGGTAAGCACATCGCCGCCGCTGCCGCCCGTGGCCTTCCGTGGGGCGTCTACTGCTACACCCACGCGCAGACAGAAGAACGCGCCGAAGAAGAAGCACAGGTGGTGATGGATGCACTCGAAGCCTTGGGCTACGGTAAGCCCGAACTGGGCATCTGGTTTGACGTCGAAGACCCCGCCGTACTGGATACTGACATGGACAGCCTCACCGCCATCTGCTCTGCCTTCATCGTGGCGTGCAACCACAACGACTATAGCGCTGGTATCTACGCCAGCCTATCCACACTGGAAAGTAACATCCGCGTGGAAGCCCTCGCTGACTACGTCCCCTACTGGTGCGCCCAGTACAACAGCGAATGTGATTTCTCGTATGACTTCCCGTTCAACATTCTCAAAGGCTGGCAGTACACCGATCGCGAGTACATCGACGGCGCAGCCTATGACATGAGCGAATGGTATTGAGGTAAGAAATGTGGAAACCAACAAACGGAATTTGTGCCTGCTTCTTGCTGCTGTCCTTCTGGTTGGCTGCTGGTTCTACTTCGCAGGCAGAAACACAGTACACGATATACGAGAGCGAGCTGACACAACTCGAGAGCAACTTGAATCAGCTGAAAGCAAACAGCGAGAAGAAAGAGAAGCTGTTGAGTCAGCAAGCGCAGGAATTACAGAAAGCCAACGAATCACTGAGGAAATCTCTAGCCTTGAACGAGGAGACCGAGAAGTCATTGCAGAAAGCCAGGGAATCCTTCAGCGAGTACGAGAAAGAGGCCCGGCACAAAATTAGGGTAAAGACCCGCCAGCGGAACCTGTGGATCGGAATCTCTGCGGGGCTGCTGTATGCTTGCATCAGGAAATAAAAATAAGCCTTGATTTAGCAATGTGCTATTTCAAGGCTTATTTTTTTATTGCGCAAAAAGTTAGATTTTATCGAAGAAAATTGAAGATTCCTCTTGTATATATACCCGTGGTATGGTATAACAAAAACATAGAGAGGAGGTGAGAATGTGGATGATATTAAAAATGCGATTCAGCTGATAGCTTTAATCATCGGGTCGGTAGTCGCAATACTGACCGGAGTAGACAAAGTATTATCTATCGTGATTAAAGCCAAACAACTGAACCGCAAATAGCACCAAAGGGAGGGCGGGGAGAAATCCCCGCGGCCCCTTCCTTAATATCATACCATACAAAGAGCATGAAAACAAAAACATTATTAGCAACATTTTTGGCGTGTGCGGTTGTAGCATGGTGGGCAAGCGGTTATGAATCTATGTGCTTTGCTCTGCTGCTGCTTGCGATAGTATTGAATGTAGGAGAGTGGATGAGATGACCTTAGATGATGTAATGACAACACTGGAAGCAGGGGAGCGCTGGGGCGTGACCCCGAATTCCCTGAAACAGAACTGCCAGGGGCGCGTAAAGAACGGGTTCAAAGAAGGCGAATTTCGGAAATCGGGGCGCACGTGGCTGGTGACTCGCGCTGCTATGGAAAGATTGTATGGAGTACCCAAGGAAGCGTGAGAGCGGTGCTTACAGAGAGTCGAGACTTAAAACTGCCGCTCGAAAGCCGAAAGTATTCTTTGGTGGCTATCAAGGATACCTTTAGAAAGCAGCCTAACCGATTTCTTTTGTACTACGATAAAGGATGGGAATGCCCGTTTCTTCTGAATTACAAGACAAGAAGCTCCGGCAACGGGGAGGCGATTCTCGAGGCGTTATCCCATGAATTGAAAGTAAGTATATCTGAAATCAACGTGAAGAAATTGTCGCGGCGAACCTATCAAAAATTCTCATCCGAGGACGGAGTGGAGAAGAATTATGAACACTCGTTATACTTGGCTGAAATCGCGAATTTTCCCGAAGCTTTGAAGGCGGATTCGTTTTCTATTGACGGGAAAGATTTCATATGGATGAGCGTCGAGGACATGAAGCGAGACCCGCGGATCCAAGAAAAGAACCTGGACGTAGTGAGCTTGCTTCGAGAAAAGATCACATAAAAATAAGCCTTGATTTAGCAATGTGCTATTTCAAGGCTTGTTTTTTATTGCGTGAAAAGCTAGATTTTATCGAAGAAAATGCAAATCTCCAGTTGACAAGATACCGAAAAAGGTATATAATAAATACAGAAATCAAGGAGAGGAGGTGATAGAAATGAATGACGAAACAAGCGAGTGGATACGCTGGTTAATCTCTACGGCGCTAGAACTGTGTGGCCTATGGCTAGCGTGGAAATCCACACAAGAAAAGCCCTCACATCGTAAGCTCCGCAAAAAGCACAAACGATGAGAGAGCCACAGGCAAGAGGGCGCAAGCCCTCTCGTGCCTGTATTATATCACAAAGGACAGGAGGAAAGAAAATGAAAATCTACGATTTTATCATGATAATCGCGTTCGGGCTGGGGTGCACCACCTTTGGCCTCACAGGAGAAGTTATTCGCGCGTTGGTTACAGGCGGCATTGCGGGCGCCTATTTGGGGTGGAGGCTCAAGAAATGAGGGTAATCGACGAAGTCATGACAACGGCGGAAGCGGCCACGCGGTGGGGGCTGTCCATCGAGACCGTTAAGAAGTCCTGCCAGGGGCAAAAGGGAAAACCGCCGAGATTTAATCCGGATGAATTCAGAAAATCCGCCAGCACGTGGCTGGTGACTCGCGCTGGTATGGAAAGGCTGTATGGAAAAGAAAAACAGGCCGATGAGAAAGATGTAGATAATATCGAGTAAATCGTAACTAAAAACTTCTACCAAAACTTCTACCAAAAGCTCAAAAAATATGGTTAGAAGCCATCGGCTGGAATTTCAAAAAGCTAGTAATTATCGGCGTTTAGAGCCCATAGAGAATATCAAGAAACCCTATCGGAGCAACTCTTAATCAGGGTGTCCGGGGTTCGAACCCCTGATGATCCACCAGCAAATTCGCCCGAAGTTATCGAAGACTTCGGGCTTTTTATTTTCTACTAAATGCAAAACTCTATTCCGCATAGATGCAGGGATGGCGTTTTCTTTTAGGTGAGCGCTGCGACTACAGACCACCGACGACTAAACCAAATTCATCAGAAAATGGCCCACGCATTTTGGCGCGTGGGCCATTTTTGGCGAAGATATAAAATAAAAATATATCGAAATTATTCAATACGGGGGGGTAACCTTGACGGTGAGGGAATTGATATACTCATCGGGGTTGTTGACGGCCCAGTAGCTGACCACCGGGAAGAGAAAGACATCGCCGGCAGGGGTGAGGCTGTTGATTTCCATGAATTTCATCAGCCGGTCGTAGGCTTCTTTCGCATGGAGGAAGTAGGCGCCTTTGGTGAGAATAGAGCAGTAGAGTCCGGCGGGGCGGATGAAGTTGCAGGGGTAGCCGCAGCCTTCTTTGCCGGAGCGGGTGACGACGGCAGAGGAGTGCTTGAATTCCTGAGAGAAGAAATCCTCTTTGGAGATGACCCAGCCGGTGGGTTGATCTTTGCAGAAGGCGTGGGCGAAGACCTCTCGCACATGCTCAGCGCGGATGCTGATGGCATCAAAGCCGCCGCGGCGGTTTTTCGGGATGGGGGAGAGGTACATGCGGCAGGCCGGGAGATTTTCCAGGAGAACCTGATTCACCGGCAACTCCTGGCTGTGCTCGAGACGCGCGCGGTAGGCGGCCACAGAACGGCGCAGTTTCTCGGCTTCCTCGATGGTTTTCTGACAGCTTGCTTCCTTGGCTGCCAGGATTTTGATGATTTCCTCCCTGGAACGATGCTGGAGGAATTTTTTTATTTCCGGGACCGATATATCGAGGCGCCTTAGAAATAGGATGATTTCCAGTGTGAGGTACTGGGGCGCCGCGTAGTATCGGTATCCGTTTTCTGCAACGAATTCAGGTGTCAAAAGTCCCATCTTGTCGTAGTAAAACATGGTCTGCTTGGGGATGTCGAAGAGCTTGGCCAATTCTCCGGTGGTGTAGTAATCTTTTTTGTTCATGAAGTGCCTGAGAAGTGAGTAAAAACAGAGGAACAAATGCCATGAAATCACTTTTTAGTGAATTACCGATTTTTCGATTTAATAGGCTCTTCCTTGGAAAATTATATGTGTATCCATTATATCATGGATTATTTATTCACGAAATACAAATATATTCTTAGAATTATTTTTAATAATTTATAATATTCCGGTTGACTGTATGAATATCATACGGTTTATGATACGTAAAGAATTTCAGATAGATGTATGAGTTGGAATCATGAGTTACTCAGAAGTCTGTTGTTTTTAAAATCATCGTATCAATCAAATGGGGAAACCGGTGAGAGTCCGGTGCTGTACCGCAGTTGTATTAGGGAGTGCTTTCATCGCATAGGCTGGTGTATGCCGCTTGTACCTCTCGCAAAGGGATGAAAGCATCAGGATCTTGAGTCAAGGCGCCGTTTGATTGAGGTTGTTTCCATGGAACCTGCGATTTACGGGGGATGGTATTTCGTGCTCGTGGTCAAGGAGGAAATGGGACTATGGTGAAGTATGAGAAGCTGAAAACCAGTTTCAAAGAATTCCAGGGTAGAAATGAACGCTATGTAGAGATACAGAAAGATTTTCTTTTGGAAATCTTAGATGAGCTCCTTCGCTTGCGGAGGCGCGATGCAGCCAGAGCGCATCGGGAACAGGTTTTCCGATGTGCCTCCCGGAAAGTCAAGGATGCTTCGGCAAAAGCGTAGAGGCTACTCATAGTATTTTATGAAAAATGCATAGGAAAGCAGAAGCTCATATGCTGCGTGTGGGAAATCCGGTGTAAGTCCGGAACTGTCTTGCAACCGTGTGGGGAGCCAGGTCATTGTAAGCCTTTCTCGGAGGAATGATCTGGTGAGGAACTGAGTCGGGGTGCCGCCTGCTTTTGGGATGGATCGATCAAACCTGCAAGCGATATGGGTTGGATTCACTTTTGTGATGCCCATGTGTTTGCAGGTTTTTGTTTTTTCAGGAGAGAAGAGGAGCTTAGAAATGATGCAGGGGAAGGGAAAATGGAAACGGGGAAAGTTAGACTGGAAATGCATATTGGCCGCTTGGGGGATGGCGGCGCTGGCATTTCCTTTGGCGGGGGAGGCGAAGGAAATCCAAACCTACGAGCTGGCGCCGGTGGTGGTGACAGCCAATCGTATCCAGGAAAAGCTGGTGGATGCCAAGAGTGATATCAGTGTGATCAGTCGCAAGCAGATTGAAGCCATGCATATGCAGACGGTGGAAGAGGCGCTGCGCACGGTGCCGGGGACGCAATTTTTGAATTACGGTGCCAATGGGCTCAATGCGAATCTGTCCGGTATCCGCATCAATGGCAGCAAGGACGTAGTCATTCTGATCGATGGCGTGCGCATGACCGATTTCCAAGGAGCGGATAATTCGGGCTACATGTATGCTTCTATCCTGAACCAGATGGATAATATCGAGCGCATCGAAGTGCTTCGCGGAAGTGCCGGCGTGGTTTATGGTAGTGGTGCGCGAGGGGGCGTCATCAATATCATTACCCGCAAGATCGACAAGACGAAGCAGTCCATCGATGTGTCCACCGGCACCAATGGGCGGCGCACCTATCGCCTGGACTCCATGGGACGTTTTGGAAAGGTGGGCTACAATGCGTATTTCAATAAAAATGTATCGGGAAATACAAAGGCCGGCGACGGGAAGACCTGGCCGGGACACACCGACACAAAGAGCGGCGGGCTCAAGATAGCTTATGACTGGAATGAAAATCACAGCACTTCCATTTCTTATGATGAGACTTCCTCTGACTTCCGCGGCAAGGATTTTGTCTACAGCAATTCCTTCCATGGGGATTATTCTTATAAAAATTTCACACTCCGGGACCACTGGCAATTCCATGACCACTGGACCAATGAATTTGCCTATCGCCGGGCAGATATGAAATCGAATTATTACCAGGATTATGATACCGGCCTGTCGCCCTATTCTATTTCGGCAGATAATACCTACGACTTCGTGACAGAGCAGTTGCATTTTACTGACGACTATAACGATTTGATCTTTGGTGTGGACTACAGCAAGGGGACCAATCATTTGCCCATCAATTCGGGGAAATATGATGAAGATGGTATGCCCATCATTACCAATCGTCATTTCCAGAGAAATTATTCTTTCTTCGCCCAGGAGGAATGGGAATTCCTGCCCGGATGGACCATCACCGGCGGCATTCGCCATGACAAACCGAAGTCCGATGATTTCTCGGCGAAGATCAAGGATCACACCTCGAAGAGCTGGAAACTCAGCGTGGAATTGACGGACAAGGACACCATTTACGGCGGGCGGAGCGATTTCTACATCCTTCCGGGCTTGGATAAAATCTATGCCCGCTGGCAGTCTGAGGATGGCACTGAGGAGGACCATAGCAATCCGGACCTGCAGCCTGCAGAAGGCTGGACCGAAACCATCGGCTACACCCATAAATTCAACGAAGCCTCGGCGCTGACTTTTAACTGGTTCAAGACCGTGAGCACACGGACCATCGGTTACTCCTATGATGAGGACAAATATGTAAATTTCAATGATGGCATCGCCCGCGGCTGGAATGTGCAGTTTGTATCTCAGCTGGGGAAACATTGGAATTTCGATATCGGATGGGCCCATCTCTATCAGAAAGTACCGGGGGACAATCTCTCCATGGGCTACTATCCAAAAGATAAATTGACCTTTGATGTGGTATACACCAAGGACAAGTGGCAGGCAAGTCTGGATGGATTCTATTTCATCCGCAAGAAAAATCCGGCCTATGCGGCTTACAAAGGTTGGCCGTCTGATTCATATGGCATTTACAATTTGGCACTCAATTATTCGCCCAATAAGGAGGTCACTGTCTATTTGAAGGTGGACAACATTTTCGATAAGCTCTGGGCGGAGCATACCGATGTGGTACATCACGGGAAGCCGGGATCCTGGTATTCTATGCCCGGTCGAGTAGTAAGTGTTGGTGCAAGATTTAGCTTCTAAAGATATAGGAGGAATTGAAATGTTGCGATTTTCAAAGAGAAAAATTCTAGTGGCTGCCGTAGCCGCCTTTCTTGGCGGCATGACCGGCGTTTCCGCTGCGTCCTACACCACGGTGCAGCAAGTGAAGGATGGGACCACGACCTACGAGGATGGCTCGACCATTAAAGTGTACAATGGGACCGATGCCGCCGGCTTCAAGGAAGACAGCGGCGTTTCCGGCATTATCAATGTGGGAAATGATGGAAAAGGCACGATCCATATCAGCGCGGAATCCAGTGATGCCGGAAATTCCATAGCCGATGGGATCTGGGTGCAGCCCAATGCCAACTTGACCATCAACGGGAATGTGGATATTTCCTCTGTCTATAGCGGGAGCTGCTTCGCCAATGGCGTCACCATTCTGAATATGGGCACCGGGGAAGGGGAAATTTCCTCTATCACCATCAATGGTGATCTGACCATCGGGGACCCTTCGAAGCAGGATAGTCTGACCGACAAGAGCACCGATAAAAACTGGGGCGTCAATGCAGCGGAGCTGCATGGCGGCTATGGCCCAGATGGACATGTAGTGGGGCAGGCAGATGACTATACCGGCGCCCGGTGGGCACCTACCGGCGTGAATATCACCTGCAATGGCAAAGGCAGCACCATCGATCTCAATGGAAATGTCTACATCGCCATGCGCGGGACGGCGCTGAAGACAGATCCCTATTACACGGCAACCGGCAAGAGTTCCTATGACCTGGCGACCATCAATGCCAATAGCGGCGATGTGACCATTTTCACTCCCGAGAGTACCTCGGAGAGCTATCATGCAGCGGCTTCCTATGGCGGCACCATCAATATCAATATGAATGACGACCTGACCGGCGGCGCAGGCCACAAGGTGACGATCCAGGGAAATCTGCTGGCCATGAAGGACTATAACAATATGGGGCAGCCATACTTTTTCCAGGATGGCCGCATCAATATGTCGCTGGATACGAAAGACTCCTCCTGGATCGGCGTGATAGATAACAGCGGGAAGAATCAGGCCGGTGAAGTGAATCTGTGGCTGGAGAATGGCGCGTCCTGGACACATAAATCGCCATCCAAGACCAATGGTTTGCAGGTGCAGAATATGCCGTCTCCCAGTGTCAATCATTACGGGAAATATGATAATGTCTCCCACGTGGCTACCTTGCACGGTGGTAGCAGTGAAGCGAATGCGGGGAATCTTTTCACATCCTCCGGCGCAGCAATCCAGATAGGAAATTATGATGGTTACACCAATGTGTACTACAGTCATACAGGCAATGGGGAAGCGGCAGCAAACTATACTGCCGGAGACATCACCATCGGCAATGCAAGCGCAGGGTCCGGGATTTCTCTCATCACCGACAATACCGGTATCACCATGACCGATGAGGACAGCGTGGCTAAGGTGCTGAATGCCCTGGCCGGAAAGCTGACCTATAGCGCCTATGCTACCGGAGAAAGAAATCTGACAGGCTATGCAAAGATTGCTGATGGCCTCACCGCCAGCTCGGCGTCTTTGAAGACAGGAAATATTACATTCAGTGACGTAGGTAAGGGCACCTATGTCAAAGGGTCGGATCCGACGCCCTCGCCTGATCCTGAGCCGCAGCCGGAAGTGAAGACCGAATTCTCTACCTCCATCACCGGTGTAAAAGAGACGGATACGGAATACGTCAATGCCGGCGTATTGACTGATGAGGGCGCTCATTACAAATTTACAGAAGATACCACCATCAATGTGGTAAAAGATAGTGAAACCGACAAGGCGGCAGATGTTTCCGGAGTGACTATCACCAAAGAGATAGACCATGCTGTAGACATCAATGCAGAAGGCCATACATTGACCATTAACGCCACCTCTACCGGAAATAAAGGAAATCATTATGGCGTTGCTGCCAATAATTTCGAAGGCACCACGATTACAGCAGATAAGCTGGTGATCAATGCCATCAGCGATAAAGGTCGAATCGAAGCCTTTAATGTAGGCGGCCAGGGACAGCAGAATGCGGACAATGCGAACAAACTCACAGTCAATGGCGATATCGACATGAATGTACAGGGCATCGGATATACCTTGGGGCTCTATGCCGCCGGGAATTCCGAGGTCACTTTCAATGGCAATGTGACCGCCATGGGGGATGACGAACACGAGTGGGGTCTCTATGCCAGAGATGGCGCCTGGGGTTACTATGGTTGTTCCTTGATTTACAGCGGAAACAACTACACTTTGCAGATGGGCCCGAAAGTCACTATCAATGGCGATATCCATGCGAAAATTGATGGGAACGGGGTCATGTCCAATGGGGGCCACGCGAAAATCAGCTTCAATGGTGGCGGCTATCTGGAAATCAATAAGGATAATACCCACAATTACTATGCCCTTATTGCAGAGTCCGCTACTACCAGCATGAATGTGAATCTGGATGAAAACTACATCGCCACTTCTGCGAGAAAGAACGATTTGGTGCTCAAAGGAAACGTGACCGCTTCCTCCGGAGCCATTAATGTAAATGAACCGGAAGAGTATAGCTATGTGAATCTGGGGCTGGCTACAAAGGACTCTGCCTGGACCGGCGTGGCTTACAATAAGTTCCCCGATGAAGGCAAAACACTCACCGGGAAAACATACGATGGCACAGATGTGACCAAGACTTTCTACGGGGCCATCAATGTATTCTTGCAAAATGGTGCGACCTGGAACAACGAAGCTTGGGGTGCCGTGGAAACCAGCGCCTGGGGCGCTGAAAAATGGGCAGGAAGTCACCTGGCCAAGTTGGTAGGCGGAGAAAGTGCAGCCAATGCGGGAAATATTTTCCAGAAAGATAGCAACCCGCTCACTATCGATAACCTTAGCGGATATACGAATATTTACTATGCCCACGAAGGAAATGGGGCGGATGTGGATAACTATACCGCCGGGGATACCATTGTCCGCAAAGCTGCAGAAGGAACGGAAGTTTCTCTTATCACAGATAATACCGGCATCGATATGGATAGCGTTGATAGCGTGGATAATGCGCTGGAGGCCTTGTCCCAAAAACTTTACTATGAGGCTTATACGACCGGAGAACAGAATCTCTCGGGCTATGTGAAGATTGCTGATGGCCTCACCGCATCATCGAAGGCCAAGGTAGTGGGTGAAATTGCATTTGATGACTCGACCGGTCAGGGTTACTTGAATGAAGATAGCGTGAAGCCGTCGGAACAGATTACAGATTCCTTCACGGCAGCCATCACAGGGGATAAGACCGTTGATCAGGTATATACCAGAAATGGCGTACGCCAGACCGATGGCACTTATGTATTCACGAAAGACAGCACGACGATTACACCGGAACAGCATATGATTGTCATCAATAAAGGCTGGGGCGGTACGCCTGTAAATGGGAGTGCGGCCATCTCCGGCGCTGATGCGGATCACAGTGTTACTATCGATCTCAAAGGACATGACCTCACTGTCAATACAGAAACCGGCGTGACGACGACGGGAATCACGGCCATTGGCGACGGCGTGGTTGAAATCAATAACGCCGGCACCATGTCTGTTTCTGCAGATGCCACCAGCACTGCGCAAGCGGCAGCTCTTTTCGTCAATCTCGGCGGTACCGTCAATATTCACAATGAAGGGGAATTGCTGACCCTTCGGGCTACGGGGAAGAATCCTGCCAATGTGGCTGTCATCAAGACCATGAATGGCGTTTCCGGCAAGATGTCTTCCATCACTGTTGATGGATTGGTGGATGTCCTGGCTGACGGTACGACAGCCAACGAAGCGCTGAGTGCAGTGGCTTCCTCCATTGATGTCGGCGGCGGCACCATCAAGGCGGTGAATGGTGCAGCCTATGCCATCCGTACCTATGGAGAATTTGTATCGTCCAATCGCGGACGTGTCAATGTCAATGTGTTGAAAGACGAGGAAGGCAATGTCACCGGTGCCGGTAATAACAAAGTAGAGCTGGAAGGAAATATCTTCATCGGCGGCGGTATGGATGCTGGCGGCGCCAAAGGGGATGTCAATGTAGGCCTCAATACGGCAGATTCCTACTGGAAAGGTGATGTCAGCAACAAGAGCGGCAATGCTTTGGGCATCGTTACTCTCTACATGGGGAATGAGGCATCCTGGACCGGTAACAACCTTTCGGGAAATACAGTGAATGCGATTCTGGACAATGCGACCTGGACGGGCTACAGCACCGGAAAGGCTATGAATCTGAGCCTGAAAAACAATTCTGCCTGGCATGTGACCGGTACGAGTACCATTGCTTCTCTGACCAGTAAGAATGGGGACATTTTTATGGGCAGTGATGGAGCTGCCGTAGAAATGGACCATTTCAGCGGCACTGCCAATGTCTACTACGCCCACACCGGAAACGGCGAAGCGGAGGAAAATTACACCGCCGGCAATACGACTGTAAAGACAGCGGAAAGCGGCTCGAATATTTCCCTCATCACTGACAATACCGGTATTGCCATGGATAATGATGAGAGCGTCGACAAGGTGCTGAATGCATTAGCCGGCAAACTCTACTATACAGGTTATACGAGCGGGGAAGAAAATCTCTCCGGCCAGGTGAAAATCGCCGATGGGCTGACCGCTTCTTCGGTGACCAAGATGCTGGGGAATATCGTTTTCGATGCAGACACTGGCAAAGGCTCTCTGGATTTCGACACGACCCGGGCGCCGGAGCAGACAGTGGAAACCTTCTCCCAGGTCATTACCGGCAGCAAATCGGAAGATAAGACGTACACCAGAGATGGCGTACGCCAGATGAATGGTACCTATGTATTCACGGTAGATCCGTCCAAAGTGTCTGTAGAGGCAGAAAGTGGCGTTGTCAATGCAGAGGACAATGATATCACCATTATTTCCAATGATGCAGCCCTGACACTGGAAAATACAGCTGAAGGCGGTACAGGCATCTATGCCGGTGACGGGAGAGCTGTCTCGGTGACCGGTAAGGAAATCAATATCCTGGCAGATACGGCCATCGAATCTTTTGGCGGCACTGTGACCCTGGACGGCGATGCGATTGTCAAAGGAACCGATGCCATCGTGGCAGAAGGCGAGAATGCAAAGGTTTCCATTTCCGGCGGCAAAGCAGATTTGACCGGGGACATCACTGTCGATGGCGGCTCTGTGGAAATCAAAGGCGCCGATAGCAGCAGCGACAATGGCGTCACTATTAAAGGCGATATTTCCGTTTCCGATGGCGGCAGCGTAGCCATCGACTTGACCGGAAAGAATTCCACCATGGATGGCGGCTATCAGCTCACTGATGGCGGTGTGCTGACAGTCAATGTGAAGAAGGGGGCCACCTGGACTCTCACGGACTATACCGAGAAAGCGGTGCTCTATGGCCTGCGTAATATGGTCGGCAATAGCAGCGAGGCACTCAACTTGCATGGTGGTGCTTCAAAGGATGAAGCCGGCAATCTGGCCATGAAGAGGACCGGTGATGTAACGGTTTCCAACTACAGCGGCTGGATGAATGTGTACTATGAACACGAGAACAAAGGCCAGGACATCGCGGATTACAAGGCCGGTCAGGTGGTCCTTGGAAATGTGGCGGAAAATTCCGGCATGATTCTCTCTACCAATGATACCCTCGACACCACCGAGAAGGGCACCAAAGAGGCGGTGGAAAAAGTATTCACCGCTCTGGCTCCGAAGCTGCAGCTCAGCGATGCCGCAAACCAGAAGGATCATCTCTCCGGAAAGATCATGCGTCTCTACTCCGCAGAAGGCTTGACCGCTTCCAGCCAGGAGGCAGAAGGCCAGTTCACCATCGATGACAATGGCTATGGCCAATATGTAAAAGACAGCGTGGACATCGATGGCATGAGCGCCGGCGACTATGAGACCTATGTGATGAAGGGCGTCCGCAGCGCGGCCGCCACCTCCTTCCATGCATGGCGAGACAACATGCAGGATACCTATCGCCTGGCAGATCTGGCCGACGAAGATGGCATCTTCGCGAAGGTCTTGGGTGGCAAGACGAAAGCGGATGTGAAGGGCGTCCATGAAAGCAATACCTACAAAGGCATCCAGGTGGGCTATGACAAAGCGCTCTCCGGCGGCTGGCATGCCGGCGTTGCCTTCGACTATCGCGATGGCGACAGCGATTACCTCCTTGGCGGCGATGGCGACGACAAGATGTACAGCTTCGGCGTATACGGCGTGAAGCAGCTGGCTGACAATGCTTACGTCCGCATTGCGGTGAAAGCCGGTCATGTGGAAAATGAGTACAATGTGTACAATGAAATCCGCACCACCAAGCTGCATGGGAAATACAAAGCATCGGCTTACGGTGTAACGGCTGAATACGGCAAGATGTTTGGCAAGGCAGAAGCGTACCTGACACCGAAGCTGCAGTTCTCCTACGCTCATGTAGGCGGCAAGGACTATACCGCCTCTGCGTCTAAAGATACATCGCTGAATGTTTTCCAGGAAGGTTACGATTCCTTCATTGGTCGCGCGGGCCTGGAAGCCGGCATGAAGAAAGCCAAAGGCAGCTTCTATGGTGCCTTGTACCTGGCTCATGAATTCAGCGGCGACATCAATAACCGCTACTACGCAAAAGACGGCGGCTGGAAATCTACATCCTTCGATGGAGAGGATACCTGGGTTGAATTCGTCATTGGCGCTGACTACGCCATCGGCTCTAGCGCTCAGCTCTATGCAAACTTTGCAAGAGACTTTGGCGGCGACTTCGAACATCAGTGGGAAGTCAATGCCGGCGTAAGAGTTCGGTTCTAAGGTTTTGAGATAAAATAGCGGGGCTGCTCCTTCGGGGGCGGCCCCGCTGTTTTATTTATGGAGGGATTTAGTAGTCGGTAATCGGTGGTCGGTAGTCGGGGCGCGCCTTGCGACGGAGAGAGCTGGCATGCTAACGCTATAAATGCTGTTGACTCTAGGGAAACGCTGATTAAATCGCAGAATCTGAAATCATAAGAATTTTTATTCATAGCTTCGTCAAGAAAATCCTTAAATAGCTCGCTATTCGCGGATTTCCTTTCCTCGCTCTGAATAAAAATTCAAGAATGATTTCAGATAACGATTTAATCAGTGTTTCCCTAGAGTTTTGATCACTAGGGAACCGATAGCCCATAGCATGCCTGGTGTTTCTGAAGCCCAATGCGTCCCGACTACCGACTACGAGCCCGGCGGCTCTAAAAGCCCTTTCCCCTGTTTTATTTCAAGGAGGCATATGCTATAATGTGGGGGAGACGTTGATTAAATCGCATATTTAAAATAACATACAAATTTTTATCCGAAGCTTGGTTGAAGGAAATCCATTCATAAATTGCTATGGAAGGATTTCCTTTCGTCGTTTCAGATAGGGTTTTAGTGGGCGATTTCATCAATGGTTTCGTAGAGACGTACAATGGAGGCGTACAGAAATGGATAAAGAACTTTGGAAGCAGAAGGTGTGTGCGGCCATCGATGCCCATGCGGACAAGATCCGGGCGATTTGCGATAGCATCAATGATGAGCCGGAGCTGGGCTTCAAGGAAGTAAAGACGGCGGCGAAGGTGGCGGCTTTCATGCGCGACCTGGGGCTGGATCCGGAGACGGGGCTGGCGATCAATGGCGTGAAGGGGCGTGCCCATGGCGGAAAGGAAGGTCCTACGGCGGCCATTTTAGGTGAGCTCGACGCGGTAGGTTGCCCTACGAATCCGAAGGCGAATCCGGCCACCGGGGCGGCTCATGCCTGCGGTCACAACATGCAGATTTCCACCATGCTCGGCGCGGCTTGCGGGATTATGAAATCCGGCGTCCTGGAAGAGCTGGCGGGGGATGTGGTTTTCTTTGCGGTGCCGGCAGAGGAGTACATCGAAATCGCTTATCGCAAGCAGCTGGTGGAAGAGGGGAAGGTTCATTTTCTCAGCGGCAAAGGTGAATTGATTTACGAAGGCGCTTTCGATGACATCGACATGGCCATGCAGATGCACTCGGATAAGAACACGCCGACCCCGACGGTTTCCGTCGGCGAAAGCAGCAATGGATTCGTAGGGAAGACGGTGCAGTATGTGGGCAAGACCGCGCACGCAGCCGATGCGCCCCACGAAGGCATCAACGCCCTCAATGCGGCCTGCCTGGGTATCATGGGCATCAATGCGCTCCGCGAAACATTCCGCGAACAGGACGTGGTGCGTGTACACCCCATCATCACCAAAGGCGGCGATTTCGTGAACTCGGTGCCCGATGATGTGCGCATGGAACTGTATGTGCGGGCAAAGACCATGGATGCCATCGACAAGACCCACACCCGCGTGGATGCGGCGCTGAAAGCCGGCGGCGATGCGGTGGGAGCGCAGGTGATCATCGAGACTCTGCCGGGGATGTTCCCACTGGCTTGCAACAGACGCATGAATGAAATCTTCGTAGAGAATGCGAAGATTGCTTATCCGGGCGTGGAAATCAGAGATGCCGGTCATTTCAGTGCTTCTACGGACATGGGCGACGTGTCCCATCTGATGCCGGTGATTCACCCCTTCATTGGCGGCACCGACGGCCTCTTGCACGCACCGGATTTCCACATGGTGGATTTCGAAGCGGCAGTGCTCTTGCCGGCGAAGGCCTTCGCCATGATGCTGGTGGATCTGCTTTGCGATGATGCGAAGGAAGCCAAGGGGATTCTGGCTGATTTCAAACCGATTCTGACGAAGGAAGAGTACATCGCGAAGCTGGAAAGCTATTTCAGTAAGTAAAGAAATCTAGGGAGAGAATGGAATGAAAAATATCAAGTTACATGCCATCATTCTGGGGCTGATCATCATTTCTGAACTGATCGGCACCCACACCCTGAAGTTTGGCATCGGCCGTATCGTGCTTTTGCCGATGCTCTATGCATTGCTTCTGGGGATTTTGACGACACCGAAGTTTTTGAATATTTCTAAGAAAAAGGAAATGTTCGATGCCAGCAGCCTGGTAGGCATTACACTGATGCTCTTGATGGCTCGCTATGGTACCCTGGTCGGCCCGACACTGCCGAAAATTCTTGCAGCGTCCCCGGCTTTGATTCTGCAGGAATTTGGTAACCTGGGCACCGTGCTCCTGGGCGTGCCGGTAGCGGTATGGCTGGGGCTGAAGCGCGAAACCATCGGCGCTGCTCACTCTATTGCTCGTGAACCGAATGTAGCGCTCATTGGGGAAAAATTCGGTCTCGATAGCAGCGAAGGCCGCGGCGTCATGGGCGTATACATCGCCGGCACCGTATTTGGTACCATTTTCTTTGGCCTCATGGCCAGCGTGGCTGCGTCCATTCTGCCGATTCACCCCTATGCACTGGCTATGGCGTCCGGTGTCGGCTCTGCCAGCATGATGACCGCCGCTGTAGGCTCTCTGGCGGCCATGTATCCGGACATGGCGGACCAGCTCGCCGCTTTCGGCGCCGCCAGCAACATGCTTTCCGGTTTGGACGGCCTCTACATGTCTGTGTGGCTGGGGTTGCCTTTGACTGAATGGCTCTACAGGAAATGTTATAAATTGAAATATGGCACTGCGCCAGAAGAACCCAAGAAGGGAGAGGAAGCATAATGAAATTGAAAGATACCATCATCATTCTGGCGATTGTTACATTCATGAGCCTCGTCTCCAATGTACTGGGCACCAAGGCGGGAATCATCGAGTCCATTCCCGGGCTGCTGATCCTGGCAGCCATCGCTCTGGCAGGGATGCTCCTTTCGAAATATCTCCCCGGCGGGATTCCGGCGGCAGCCTGGGTCGTTACCATCGGTTGCGTGCTCACCATCCCCGGCGTTCCCGGCGCGGAATTCATCAATGAATACGTGAAGAACGTAGGCTTCGTGGCACTGTGCACACCAATCCTCGCTTACGCCGGCGTTTCCATCGGCAAAGACCTGGACGCTTTCGCGAAAACCGGCTGGCGCATTGTAATCCTCGCCATCGTGGTATTCGTAGGCACCTACATTGCCAGCGCCATCATCGCCCAGGCGATCCTGAGCGCTCTGGGACAGGTGTAAGGGAAGGTTCGAGGTTCATGGTTCAGGGTGTTGGTGAATAATGAGACGGACAGACGCTAGACGTCAGACGTTAGACATCAGACATTAGACGGCAGACCGCGTTTGGTTGCTTTCTCACGTCCGTTATCCGTTTACCGTGTGACCGTGAACCGTGCGTGTATAAGATAGCAGGAAATGGAGCAGCCACCGCTTACTATAATAAGCGGTGGCTGCTCCATTTTTTTGCTGTCATTAAGGGTTTAATGCGGATGCTTGAAGCAGAGTGTTAGTCCGGCTAAGGAAGTAGACCCTTATCCAAGGGTCTACTTCCTCACGCTAGCGTAATATAATGATTTTGACTGCTGGTATTTAAAGTCCTTAATAGCTTGCGTCTCGTGGGGCGAGCTTACAAGCTCCAAGCTCATAGCTTCTCGCTATGGGGAAGCAGGTACGCGCGTCCCGACTACCGACCACTGACTACCGACTACTAAAACACCGTTGTCAAAAGACAAAGCTCTCACCATCGGCCACCTCATCGCTCCAATATTTTGGCCAAATTCGCTTTCCCCCTCAGAGTATGGTAAAATATATAAATATTCTTGCATGGAGGTGTACTATGAAATATAGAAGTACCAGAAGCAATGAAACGGTCACAGCCGAAGAGGCTTTGGTGAAGGGCTTGGCCAGCGATGGCGGTTTGTATGTGCCTGACGCGCTGCCGGCGCCTTTCTTGAATGCCCAGGAGCTGATGCATCTATCTTATGAAGAATTGGCTGCTTATGTGCTGTCCCATTTCCTCACAGATATCCCGGAAGAAGACATCCGAAAGATGACTCACGATGCCTACACCGGAACTTTCGAGACATCGGAAATCGTACCGGTGAAAACTCTCTCTGAATCTTTTTCCATGGCGGAAATGTTCCATGGTAGAACCTGCGCATTCAAAGATCTGGCGCTGTCCCTCTTCCCGCATCTTTTGGTGTATGCAAAGAAGAAGCAGGATGACGGCAAGGAAGTGCTGATTCTCACCGCTACTTCCGGTGACACCGGCAAAGCGGCGCTGGAAGGATTCCGCGATGTGCCCGGCGTTTCCATCATGGTATTCTATCCGTCTCACGGCGTGAGCCCGCTGCAGAAGGACCAGATGCAGAAACAGTTGGGGGATAATGTGAAGGTCCTCGGCATCGAAGGCAATTTCGATGATGCCCAGAGCACGCTAAAAAAAGTATTCGGCAGCGAACTTCGCGAACGGGAAGCAGAGAAGGGCGTCCTTTTCTCCTCTGCCAATTCCATCAACATCGGCCGCCTGTTGCCTCAGGTGGTGTACTATGTATGGATCTGGCTGAAATTGCTCCGCGAAAGCTCCATCGGTCCGAAGGAGTCTTTCAATGTGGTGGTCCCCACCGGCAATTTCGGAAATATTCTGGCGGCCTGGATTGCAAGGGAAATTGGCACACCCATTGGCGAACTTATTTGCGCGTCCAATGAGAACAAAGTGCTGGCCGATTTCTTTGCCACCGGCACCTATGACATCAACCGCGAATTCCATCTCACCGAAGCACCGTCTATGGATATCCTGATTTCCTCGAACTTCGAACGGTTCCTCTATTTCATGGCTGGAGAAAAGGGCGATGTAGCAAAGGATATGCAGGCGCTGAAGGAAACCGGCGTGTACTCTCTGTCCAAAGAGGACATGGATCGTGTAGGTGGCCAGATGAAAGGCGGCTGGGCATCGGCGGAAGCAATGGAAAATGCCATGGCTTCGGTCTATGAAAACTATGATTACCTCATGGATCCCCATACGGCGGTGGCCTATGCGGTCTATGAAGACATGCGGAAAAAGGGTGAAATCCCGAGACACACCCACACCGTCATTATTTCCACCGCTCACCCCTACAAATTCCCCGGCGCTGTGGCAAAGGTCTTGAACTTGCCGGTAGCAGAGAATCCTTACGATACGCTCCGTGAAATCGAGAAGGCCACCGGCATCGCCATCCCGCGGCAGTTGGGCGAACTGGAGAAACGGCCTGCCCGCTTCACCGACGTGGTGGACCGCAGCGAAATGGCACAGGCCATCGAAGCCTATGCCGATACCATTGTGAAATAAGAGGTTTTTCTTATGAGAAGAAATTGGGAGGAGAAGGAAGAGCGCTGCTTCCGGCTGTGTATCTTTGGCCTCATGGTGCTAGTGCTGGTGGCGATTCATTTCGTAGATCCCCTTTTCTATCCGACGGTGTACCGATTGTCGAGTGAAGGGGACCTGGCCGGCACCATTCACTATCTGAAAAGCTTCGGCATTTATGCCGCGCTCATCAGCTTCTTCATCGATGTGGTGGTGAATATTGTAGGATTCCTGCCGTCTATATTCATCTCCACCGCCAATGGGCTGGTCTTCGGCCTCTTCTGGGGCGTCATCATTTCCTGGCTGGCGGAAACCGTGGGCGTGCTCATTTCCTTTTATATGATGCGCACCCTCTTCCGGGGGCTGGCGAAGAAGGTCATTGCGCAGAGCAAGACCTTGACGAAACTGGATGCCCACAAATCCTGGCAGGCCATGGCCATCGCTCGGGCGATTCCTTACATGCCCAATGGCCTCGTCACCGCCGTGGGGGCTCTCTCGAGTATGTCCTTTGAATCCTACGCCATCGGCTGCCTCATCGGGAAATTTCCTTCCACCGCCCTGGAAGTCATCCTGGGCCATGATGTGGTGAATTTTGAGGAAAACTCCATGCGCCTCACCATGATCGTCATCGCCGTGGCCGTGGTCTACGGCGCCCTGTGGTGGTATATGAAGAAAAGAAAATAAGTTGATTGCGAAGCCGGGGAATTTTCCCTGGCTTTTAACGTGGGAGGTTTGGGGATAAGGGATAAGGGATAGGGGATAGGGGATAAGGCGCATTTGACGAAATAGTCAGACGTAGCCTTGTCCCTGACGCTTCACTTTCTCAGGCATCACCCGCCCTACGGGCACCCTCTCCAAAGAAGATGGCATAGCACATTTGGCTGATGTGTCAAATGCGCCTTAATCCCTTACCCTTTATCTTTATTTTCTGTTGCGAATTGCGTTCTAAAATGCTATAATATTTAATAAAAATTTCGGGGGGGTAGAGGAAAAGTTTTGGTTCACCCTAAAGATTTTCTTTACAGAAAGTGGGAGGTTTCTGTATCTCGAGAGTAAGGAGATTAAAAAGTGAGAGTGTTTGACGAGAGTGATGGAGAATTTTGCTTGCGCGTGCTGGGAGATAACGCGCTACTGGTGGCGAAGCTCAATCTGGCCGATGAACGGTATATCGTCCTTCACAAGGCCGATGGCTATAAATTTATGGATGGGGAAGTGTCCCATCATTCCACCCGTGTCAAGCAGCTGGTAGAAGGAGAGTGGGTGCATCCCACTGAAGCACAGCAGTATCTCCATGTGTATGACATCAACCGGCTCAGAAATTCTTTCTACGGCGGTGCTCATCATGAGACGAATTATTTCCGCGAGCTCTGCTGCGGCGAATATGTGCTTGTGTCCATCGATATTTTTTCCAGCAAAGAGTGTTCGCCGGAGAATCCTTGGGTTTTCCTGGTGATTAAAAAGGTAAATGCTTCGCTGTCTGCCCATTTCTATCGGGAGGCGGAGTACTACTATAGTCGCGAGCCATTGACAAAGCTTTGGAATCGCGGGAAATATGAAAAAGATATCGAACGCCTGTCTCTCATGGATAATCAGCCCCTTGGCTGTCTCTATGTGGACGTGGTGGGGCTTCATGAGCTGAATAACCACTTGGGGCACAAGGCGGGCGACCAGATGCTCTGTGCTGTGGCGGATACGCTCCGGAAATATTTTCCCGGCGATTTCATTTACCGCATCGGCGGCGATGAATTCGTGGTGCTTTGCTCCGATGAATGTCCGGAAGGGGAGCATATCAAGGAGTCGGTGGCATCGATGAAGGAAGAGCTTCGGGCCATGGACTATGAGATCTCTGCCGGCTGGGCGCAGGCGAAAGCAGGGAAAAACCTCCGGTCTGCTGTCCTTGCCGCGGAGAACGCGATGCGAGAAGATAAGCTTGCCTATTATGAAGGCGATGGGAAAGAGCGGCAGAATCGCATGATGAATATGAAGCTGGAAAATATGCTGCTGGAGAAGCAGGACGCCAGCGAATTTTTGAATATTATTTCTCATCGCTACAAAGGCGTTTTCATTGTGGACATGAAGACGAACCGTTGCCGCTACATTTATATCCCGCCGTATTTCCGGGAAATCCTGGATAAGTGGGAGAATGCCTTCTTGCCGTCCATGAAAGAATACGCCGAGACCCAGGCGAAGCCGGCGTGGTACGAATCCTTTGTGGGGATCTGTGATTACGACTATATCAAAAAGGAACTCGCAGAAGGCCGGCCGGTGCAGCTGGAGTACCAGAAGAAAAATAACGACTGGGTCCGCCTCTCCGTCTTCCCGTACC
>CAVHZP010000012.1:0-19826 GCA_963640485.1 bacterium
CCCCTTTCATGAAACGATTTCATAGAAACTTTTCGATCCATTATATGATCCGAGGAAGGGAGTGCGCAAGTATGCGATGCTTTACGTTGTCGGTTTAGTAATCAGTAATCAGTGGTCAGTAGTCAGGACTCTTTTGGCGCCATTCCAACATCGAGATGTTACCGCTATCGGCTTTAGTAATCAGTGATCAGTGGTCAGTAGTCAGGACTCTTTTGGCGCCATTCCAACATCGAGATGTTGCCGCTATCAACTTAGTAGTCAGTAGTCAGTGGTCAGTAGTCAGAGCGCAATTAACGCCTTCCTCACAGAGATATTAGTCCGATATGTATGAATTAGCGGGAAATGCGTCCTGATTACTAACCACTGATCACTGATTACTAAACCAGTAGCGATATTCATCGTAGCAGGGCAAGCAGTCAACTGCGCCCCGACTACCGACCACTGATCACTGACTACTAAACCGCCAGCCCCATTAAATGCTATCGGTCCCGTTGACACGTCCCCCGCCCCGTGCTATCATAGTACCCATAATTCTACACAGGCGATGAGAAGAAGAGTAAGTGTTCCGGAATGGCAAAGAGAGCTGCGTATGGTGAAAGCAGTGCAGGAGGGAGCGCCGAAGATGGACTTTGAGCCTCCGAGCCGAATCATGAAGCTCGCCGGGACTGCCCGTTACAGCAGCAGGGTATTTATGGCATGGCCGGCGTACCTATAGAGTCCTTTCCGGTGACGGGAAGGAAAAGAAGAGTGGTAACACGGGAACTATCCGTCTCTCAATTTGAGAGACGGATTTTTTTATTTCCCAAAAATCTAATTCTATAACCAAAGGAGACTATAACTATGGACATCAAAACCATCTGCATTCACGGAAGCGACTGGAAAGACCCGACGGGCTGTATTTCTGTTCCGATTTTCCAATCTGCCACCTTCGGCCACCCGGAGCTGGGCCAGTCCACGGGCTATGACTACACCCGCGTGCAGAACCCCACCCGCCAGTGCGCGGAGAAAGTGGTTTGCGCCCTTGAGCACGGCTGTGACTGTACCAGCTACTCCTCCGGCATGGCTGCCATTTCCATGATCATGGAACTTTTCAAGCCGGGGGATACCATCGTTTCCACTGACGACCTCTATGGCGGCTCCATCCGTCTCTTCCGTTTCATCAACGAGAAGAACGGTCTGAATTTCCGTTTCGTAGACAGCTCCGACCTGGAAAAAGTCAAAGCCTCCTTCGACGAATCCGTGAAGGCTGTCTTCATCGAAACCCCAACGAACCCGATGATGCAGGTCACTGACATTCAGGCCATCGCGGATCTTGCTCACGCTCACGGCGCGCTCCTCATCGCGGACAATACGTTCATGAGCCCGTACTTCTGCAACCCCATCGACCTGGGCGCTGACATCGTGGTTCACAGCGGCACGAAATATCTCGCCGGCCACAACGACACCCTCGCCGGCTTCGTGGTCGCAAAGGATCCGGACGTGGCAGAAAAGATTCGTTTCCTTTATAAAACCGTCGGCGGCTGCCTGGCGCCCATGGACAGCTGGCTTGTCACCCGCGGCATCAAGACCCTGGCACTCCGCATGGAAGCGGCGCAGAAAAATGCCCAGGCTCTCGCCGAATGGCTCTCCCACCATCCGAAGGTGAAGGGCGTCCTCTATCCGTCCCTCGCAGGCTTCAAGGGCAAGGAAATCCACGACAAACAGTCCCGCGGCACCGGCGCTATGCTCTCCTTCTACACCGACACCCACGAGACCGCCCTCACCCTTTTGAAATCGGTGAAACTCATCCGCTTCGCTGAAAGCCTGGGCGGCGTGGAAAGCCTCATCACCTACCCGGCAACACAGACCCACGCAGATCTCACCGATGAAGAAAGAGAATCCCGCGGCATCAGCCCCACACTCCTCCGCCTCTCCGTAGGCATCGAGGACGTGAATGACCTCATCGCGGATCTCGCGCAGGCGTTGGGCTAATTGGCGGAAAAGAACAAATCGGTTTAGTAATCAGTGGTCAGTAATCAGTAGTCAGGGCGCATTTCCTGCTAATTCATACATATCGTGATAATCTCTATGTAAGAAAGGCGTTAATTGCGGCCTGATCACTGACCACTGACCACTGATTACTATCCCCCTATCGCAGAAAGGAAACCATCATGACAACCTACAACTTAGACGAAATCGTAGACCGCAAAGGAAGCGGCTGCTTGAAATATGATTTTGCTGTGGCCCGCGGGAAACCGGCGGACGTACTGCCCTTCTGGGTGGCGGACATGGATTTCAAAGTGGCTGAGCCCATCATCCGCGCGCTCCACGAAAAAGTAGACCATGGCATCTTCGGCTACTCCGAATCCGGCGCGTCTTACTTCGAAGCCCTGGCAAACTGGCAGGAAACCTATTTCCACTGGCACATCCGCCCCGAGTGGCTCATCAAGACCCCGGGCATCGTGCCCGCCATCAACATCGCCGTGAAAGCGCTGACGAAGCCCGGCGACGGCGTGCTGCTCCACCGGCCGGTGTACTATCCCTTCCTAAACGCCATCGAAAAGAATGGCCGTAAGCTCATCAATAGCGGTCTCGTCCTCAAAGACGGCCACTATGAAATCGATTTCGACGACATGGAAAAGAAAATCGTGGAAAACGATGTGAAGCTGGCGCTCCTCTGCACGCCGCACAACCCCGCAGGCCGCGTGTGGACGAAGGCAGAGCTCACCCGCTATGCGGAGATTTGCCTCGCCCATGGCGTGAAGATTGTAGCCGATGAAATCCACGAAGACTTCACCTATCCCTGCTACACCCACACCGCCTTCGGCACCATCAGCGAAGAAGCAGCGCAGAACGCCATCATCTGCACCGCGCCATCGAAGACCTTCAACATCGCCGGCCTCCAGAATTCGAATATCCTGATCCCCAACGCAGAGCTCCGCAAAGCATTCTTAGACGAGCTGGATGCTTTCGGCTATGACCAACTGAACGTGATGGGCCTCGTGGCCGCCGAAGCAGCGTACCGGGACGGCCGCGAATGGCTGGACCAGGTGAAGGCATATATCAAAGGAAATCTGGATTTCACCAGAGATTTCCTTGCGGCTCATCTCCCGAAGATGAAACTCATCGAACCGGAAGGCACCTACCTCATCTGGATCGACGCCTCCGCCTACGGCCTCTCCAATGAAGAGCTGGAGCACAAGATCCTTCACGACTGCCACCTGTGGCTCGACATGGGCTACATCTTCGGTGAAGAAGGCGAAGGCTTCCTCCGCTTCAACCTCGCCTGCCCCCGGGCGACACTGGCCCAGGGCATGAAGCAGCTCGAAGAGGGGTTCGAAGGCTAAGGCGCACTGGTGGGCGCTGCTGACATTAGTGCCGCTGCCGCCTATCTCACATGTCGCTGCGGCTTCTAGCTTCTAGCTGCTGGCTGCTGGTCGGCTAGTGCAACAATGAGGTGACAGCAAAGAGCGTCCCGCTATTAACATAAGCGTCCTGCGCTAGTGGGAACCCCACTAATAGCGGTCGGTCAAATATCTCCCACTTCCGTTTAATGCAGGACGCTCTTTGTGCTTCGGTGAGATGTTCGCACTAGCCGGCTAGCGGCCAGCAGCCAGCAGCTAGAAGCAACACCGACATGTACGCACCAGCGGCAACAGCACTAACATCCACGCAAAAACGGCTTCCTTCACGGAAACCGTTTTTTTTGCATGCTTATTTCCCTTCGCTTACCACAGTTCTGGATTTCTCAAAAGCGGTGACGTAGAAAACGCCGCCGTGGAAGGGGTTCATGTGGTACTGGCCCACGGAGAAGACTTCCTTGATTTCCCCATTCTTCGCAATGAGACGGCAGGGGAAGAAGCGAATCTGTTTCGCCGCTTCGCCTTCTGCTTCCAGGGCACGGGCGCCTTTGTAAATGCGCGGCCAGTCATCGGGGTGCACCACATGCTTGAAGGAGCCTTTGGTGTAGTCCTGGAAATCTTCCCAGGAGTCGCAGCCCAGGAGCGCCACTGCCGGATCGCTGGCGAAAAGGATTTTCCCTTCGTCATCACAGTGGTTCACGAACATAGCACCGGGCATGTGGTTCGAAAAGTCCGAAAGGTTGAAGCCCAGACGCACGCGCTTCTGCAAAGTGAGAAGCGACTCATCGAAGAGGCGCCAGTCGGATTTGCCATTGAGCTTCGCGTTGTAGAGAGCAAAGTCCGCTTTGTTCGCCAGTTTCAAGTAGCTGTCATCTTGCTCCGGATAGGACGCGCAGCCCATGGAGGTGGTGAATTGGATTTCCCCGCTCTTCGTCACTACGCGGTGCGGCGTCTTCACGAAGAGACGGATGTGCTCATTCATCAGACTCTCCTCGTCGTAGCACTGAAGAATCATGAATTCATCGCCACCGTTACGGATCACCACGGCGCCGGGGAAAGCAAGCTGCGCATCGGTGACGAGACGCTTCAGGACTTCGTCACCGTCGTCGTGGCCGTACATATCATTGATCAATTTGAAATTGTCGATGTCCAGCGCCATGACCCGCACTTTTTCGTGGTGGTGTTTCTTCAAATACTGCTCCGCTGCCACCTCGCCACCGCTACGGTTGTAAGCGCCGGTGAGGAAATCGTGGCTTCCCTTGCTCTCAGCGGTGATGCTGCGCCGCCGGTAGAAGGAAATCATGAGGGTCGGCATGATGCCGCTCCAGATGCCCAGAAGGATTACCCACCAGCTGCACCAGCCTTCCTGGGGCTGCAGGCGCAAGGTCCACAGGGCGCCGCCAATCTGCCGGGACACTTTCACATCCACGCCATCGAAGTCGCCGCGGGAAATCAGCGTATGGTCTATCCCGTCTTTCCCGACCCAGGACAATTCATGATTCACATGGAGACCCTGGAAACGGGCGAGATTCATTTCCTCATACAAGCCCTGGGCTGACGTGGTGAGCGCCACAAAGCCCCAAAGCTCCGCCGCATGCGCCTCGCCTTTGTCCAGATACACCGGCCGCAGGAACACCAGATCCTCGCCGCCGGTCTTTTCATTTTCAAGAAGCAGACGGGGCGTGAGCCGTTTGTGTTCCGTGAAATCCTTCTTCCAGAGCGGAAGCTCCTCTTCCACATCCAGCGCCCAGCCTTTCCATGGCTCTACCTGCGGCTCGCCTTCCAAAGGAAAAAGCTGAATGCTCTGCACGCAATGGCTAAAACCCATGTAGCGCCCCACCTGGTATGCAAAGCCGTCGGTCTTTCCATCATTCGCCACGATCCAGCCTGCCATGCCGTCCAGGATACGCCGGTGCCGGTCCTCCGTCTGCTCCAGCCAATTCAGCTGCGCCGTCCCCAGCGCCCGCAGCCGCTCCGCCCCGGCGTTGGCAAAGGCGTTATACAGCACCAGCACCCAAATGACGGTGGCCACCAGCCCCAGCAGCAGCACGGACTTGCTGAAATGACTGCTCCACTTTTTCTCTTCTTTCATACACTCGTCCGCCCAAAATAAAAGCGCCGCCCGTTTCTGGGAGACGCACCATGTCTTCATCCGGATGAAATAAAATTTGTTTCCCCCGCCTAAACTATTTCGAAGTTATCATATCAATTTTGATTTGACTTTGCAAGGGTTTAGTGGCGGGGAATACGCTATCGGTTTTGTAGTCGGTAGTCAGTAGTCGGTAGTCAGGGCGCTTTTGACTCAAGGCATACATGGAGATGCCACCGACTACGAGACCTCCAGCTCTCGCTGGCCTGGTAATTTCCAACTGTCTCCAGCCACCGACTACCGACCACCGACTACTAAGCCTAAACCCCTAGCCTCTTTTTCTCCAATACGTATAGTAACCCAGCCCCGCCAGCGAGGACGCGAGGCAGATGACGCCGTACATGAAAGGATAGCCCCAGGCGTCGGCGACTATGCCAAGGAAACCGGCGGCGAGACCCACGCTGATGTCCAGAGACCAGAAATAAGTGGACGTAGCCACGCCGGCGCGGGAAGCGGGCGCCTTCTGCACCGCAATGGTCTGGAACGCCGGCGCCAGTGCGCCGAAGCCGAGGCCCAACACCGCCGCCGAGAAGAGGAGCAGCACCGGCCCTTCGGCCAGGCTGAAGAGAATGAAGCCCAAAGAGAAAGAAATAAATCCGGGATACACAGTGTAGTCCGAGCCGTGGTGGTCAAAGAGATAGCCTACGAAAGGACGGCTGAGAACGATGACCAACGCGAAAACCAGGAAGAATAAGCTGGTGTAAGAGGAAATCCCCAGACTTCTGGTGTACATAGGAATAAAAGTAAGCACGCCGCCATAAGCAAAGAAGACCAGGCCGCCCAGGATGACCGCCGGAAGCGCTTTCTTCTCAAAGAAATCCGAGAGCCGCAGTCCGCTCCGTTTCCTTTCTCCGGGCTTCACCACCGTATCAGGCAGCGCTTTCCCATTTCCCGAAAGGATCGCGCACACCGCGAGACCCGCAAGGAAGGTGAAGAGGATCGACGCACCGAAGGTTTCGATGAGGAGCAGCCCCACCAATGGGCCCACCACCATGGCCATATTTCCGCACACCGCGAAATAGCCGATGCCCTCGCCCTTGCGCTTCGCCGGCAGCACCAACGCCGCCATGGTGGCCGACGCCGTGGTGCCCAGGGCGAAGATGATGCCGTGGAGCAGCCGGAGCCCCCACACCAGATGCAGCTCGCTGGCCAGATGGAAGCCCGCCATGATGAGGAGGAACAAAACGGAAACAATGAGGAGCAACCGCTGCTTGTGCACGCCGTCGATGATGCGCCCCGCCAAAGGCCGCGCCGTCACCGTGCCGATCTGGAAGCAGGTCATCGCCATCCCCGCCTCCCACTGCCCCAGCCCCAGGTCATCCATGATGTACACCGGGAGGGAGGCGATCAAAATGTATTGCGACATGAAATAAAAGAAATTCGTGAGCCCCATGCCGATAAACTCACGAGTCCAGAGTGCATTGCTATTCATTCCGATGATGTGCCTTCTTTCTATAATGTAACTTTTCTATTATACGAAGGCACGAGGGGCGATGCAAGGGTATGAGGGATAAGGGATAGGGGATAAGGGATAAGGCGCATTTAGCAAAGCAGTCCAACGTGCCAAGCCCTCTTCTCTGAAAAAGGTGCCGAATGGCGAGGATGGCTCGCCCCGAACTGATTTTCCTGGCGTCATCTGTCAGGTTTTGAGATATAATAAAAAGCAAATCAAGAAATAATGAAATCGTAGTCCAACACGCATCTGATGTCTGATGGTCTATTTCAAAATTCCACACTTTCGTAGGCATCACCCGCCCTTCGGGCCCCCTCTTCAGAGAAGAGGGCTTGAGCGCGGAGGGCGCGCCTTATCCCTTATCCCCTATCCCTTATCCCCAAAGGAGGTTTCCATGAGCTTACATTTCATTTTCGGCAAAGCCGGCAGCGGGAAGAGCAGCCGGTGCTGCCGCGAGATCCAGGAATATTTGAAGAGCACCCCCGGCGGGACGGCTTACCTTCTGGTGCCGGACCAGGGGACTTACACCGCAGAGTACATGCTGGCGAAGTCCTTCCCCGGCGAAGGTTTCGTGGACGTGACAGTGTGCGGATTCTCGCGCCTCGCCTATCGCGTCTTCCAGGAGCTCCACTCACCGGTGGCGGACGCGCTCTCGCCTTTGGGTCAGCAGATCATCATTCGCCGGCTCTTAGAGGAACACAAGGACGAGCTGCAGGTGATTTTCCGCGCCGCCAGCTATCCACATTTCTCGGAAAAGCTCACAGACTTCTTCCACCAGCTGGATATGTTCTGCGTGACGGAGAAAGAGCTGGATGACGCCGCCGAACGGGAAGGGGACACGCCGCTGGGCAAGAAGACGGCGGATCTCGCGCTCCTCTATCGCGCTTACCACGAGTACCTGCGCGCTCGCTTTTCCTATGAAGGCAGTCTCTTCGACCTCCTGGCACGGGAAATTCCCAAGTCCGAATCCATCCGCCGCGCCCATGTGTGGATTGATGGCTTCAATGGCATGGCGCCGCAGAAGATTCACATCGTCTCCGCCCTCATTCACACGGCGAAGGAAGTGACCATGACGCTCCCCATGGACCGGCCGGAAGCGGCCATGGGAAATCCCAATTTCGCAAGGCCTTACCAGCTCTATCGCCAGCTGCAGGAAGCGGAGCGCCACTCCGACGGCGTCGTGCTGACGGAGGAGAAGCGTTTCCACTCGGAGAAACTTCTCGCCCTCTCCCGCTCCTTCTTTGCGGAACGCAGCCTTCCCTGCGCTGTACAAGAAACGGAAATTTCTCCCACCAAAGGCATTCACCTTTTGACGGCGGCGCGCAAAGAGGATGAGGTGGACGGCATCGCCCGCACCATCACCACGCTAGTGCGGGACCATGGTCTTCGCTACCGGGACATTCTGGTGCTCATGCGGACGCCGGAAAATTATAACGACGCCTTTGCTCGCGCCTTCAAGACCTATCAGATTCCTGCCTTCATCGACAAGAAGCAACCCATGAACAATCACCCGCTGGTGATGCTCACCGATTTCCTGGTCCGTTTCCTCACCGCCGAGGCGAGCCGGACCCACAGCGGCTGGCAGGCCGAGGCGCTCTTCCGTCTCCTGAAGACGGCGCTGCTCCCGGATTTCACCAGAGAAGAAATCGACGAACTGGAAAATTACGTGCTCACCCACCGCGTGCGCCCCTGGCAGTGGCATCGCCCCTGGGATTTCCGGGTCTACTGGGACCTGGAGCAAGAGCCGTCACCGCCAAGCGAAAGAGAACTCGCCGAGCTGCGCCAGGTGAATGAGTGGCGGCAGCGGCTCGTTTCCCTGCTGGACCCTTTGGCGGAGGCATGGAAAAACGCAGCGTCCGTGAAAGAACGCTGCGCCCTCCTCTACCGTTTCCTGTTGCAGGAACAAATCCCCAAGACCTTGAGCGCCATGGACGAAGCCCAATTTCTCACCACGAACCTGCGTCCCCACCTGCAAGTGTGGAAAAAAATCCTGGGTCTCTTAGACGAGATTGTCCACGTCTGCGGCGCCGAAGCCATGGAGGAAAAGACCTTCCTCTCCCTCTTCGAAGACGGCCTCTCGGCGCTCACCTACTCCACTATCCCGCCGACCCTGGACCACGTCACCGTCACCGGCATGGACCGCGGCTACGCCATGGAAGCGAAAGTGGTTTTCATCCCCGGCGTCATCGAAGGCGAATTCCCCAAGCGCATTGAAGAAGCCGGTTTCTTCACGGAAATAGAAAAGCAGCAACTAGCAAAAGACAGCGAGCTGCTCTTTGGAAATAATCTGATGCAGATGGTGCAGCAGGAGCAATTCTACATATACCTCGCCATGACCCGCGGCTCCGACGCCCTCTACCTCACCATGCCTACCTCCAGTGACGAAGGGCAAGAAACGTTCCCGTCGTTCCTGGTGTCCCAGATGGAAAAGCTGGGCTATCTCTCGGAGAAAAAGGAAATCCTCCCCGCCTCGGCGCACCGGGACGACACGTCCTTCTTCGCCAATCCGTCGCAAGCACTCTCGCTCCTCCCGCTGGTGCTCCGCGAAGGCTCGCCCACCGCTGCCTCCCCCTGGGCTGCCCTCACCGCCTGGGCAATGGCACAGCCGGAAGGCCCTGCGCTCCTCAAGGAAAAACTTCTCTGCTTCTCCTATGACAACACTGCCCTGCCACTCCCGAAAGAGCTGGCAGAAAAACTCTTCAAGCCCGGCGGCCGCTTCTTCGCCTCCGTCACCCGGCTGGAGAAATACCGCGCCTGCCCGTACCAGTATTTCCTCTCCTACGGCCTCTCCCTCCGCGAGCGCGACGACGGCTCCCCGGAATCCGTAGACTTTGGCAACTACCTCCACGCCGGCCTCTATCGCTTCGGCTCCGCATTGACGAAAAACCGGAAGCAATGGCGCGACGCCACTGACGCGGAAATCTTCTTTTTGTCGAAATCCATTGCCAAAGAAATCATTCCCCGCGTAAAATTCGGTGCTCTCGATGCCGACGCCGCCTCCCGCTACACCGCAAGGAGCCTCAACAAAACATTCAAAGAGACACTGAAACAGCTCCGCGCATGGAGCCGCCGGAGCCATTTCGATACAAAAGAACTGGAGAAAAATTTCCTCCTCCACCTGACAGACAGCGAAGGCAGCAGCTTCACCCTGAATGGCAAGATCGACCGCCTGGACGCCGAAGGAAATAATGTGGCCATCTTCGACTACAAGACCGGGAAAACCACGGCATCCCTGAAAGAAATCGTGAGCGGCATAAAGCTGCAGCTCCTCACCTACCTCCTGGCGGTGATGGAAGAAAATAAAGGAAATCCCCTCCTCCCAACAGCGCTGATGTACCTCTACCTCTCCGGCGATGTGAAGAGCCTCACCTCCGTCCCCCCGGGCGGCGAACCGCCCCTCTCGGCGAAGGACAACGCCTCGGGCTTCCTCTTGCAGGACAAAGAAAAAATCCGCCAGCTCGATGAAAAAGCCGGAAGCCCCGAGTCCCTCCTCCCGGTTTCCTTCAAAAACGATGGCGAACCCCGCAGCAGCAATAGCCTCCTCACAGAAACCCAATTCCAAAATCTCTTAGAGACGGTGAAAAGGAAATTGATTTCCCTCATGAATCGCATGATGGAAGGCGACATCGCCATCCGCCCCTACCGCCTCGGCAAAGACAGTGGCTGCACCTACTGCCCCTACCACGCCATCTGCCGCTTCGACCCTGCCATGAAAGGCGAAGGGTATGAGTACATCACCACGCCTGGCGATGGGGATTTGAAGAAAGCACTGGAAACGGGGCCGATTGAGGGAAAATAGAGCGCGCGGCGCTATAGTTTTAGTAGTCAGTGGTTAGTAATCAGTGGTCAGGGCGCGTTTTCCCGCTACCGTTATCCACTCGCCAATCCCCTATCGCCAATAAAAAAATCCCCAAAGCGGGCTTTGGGGATACCTCTCAATTCCAATGAAGTTCCAATTTTTTATTGTGATCCACACAATCCTTAAGATACGAGTTGATCAGCAACTGATAAGGAATTCCATTTTGTTTGGAAAGTGCTTTGAAATATTCAATTGTGGATACATCGACATTGATGGAAATCTGTTTCTTCTGCGAAACATACGGATTTTTTCTGGCATTGGAAAAATCATATTCATCACGCATATGACTCAGCTCCTTTCATCATACTGACTGGCTTCACGGAACGTAGCCTTTCTTGCTGAAATAATACGAATTACACTATCATTTTGGCGATAACAATGACAAACGACCAGCAAATTTGCTCGGCTGCTAAAGCCAAGTATAATAAATCGCTCCTCGTCGATTGAATGATCAGGATCATCAATGATTAGCGCTTCCACATCGTCGAAGACCGTTTTGGCTTCTTCAAAAGAGATCCGATGTTTCTTTTTGTTAATAGTGTTTTTGTTCTCATCCCACTCAAAAGAAATATATTCCATAATTACATTATAATTATGGAATATATGTATGTCAACAAACTAAGGAAACGCTGATTAAATCGAAGAGCCAGAAGCTACGCCACCATGTACGCACTAGCCTTATTCACCTAAAGGAGGCTCCTATGAGCTGGACACCACAGCAGGAAGAAGCCCTGCAAGTACGAAATAAAAATCTTCTCCTCTCCGCCGCGGCGGGGAGCGGGAAGACTGCGGTCCTGACGGAGCGGATCATCCGCCTGGTGAAGGACCCGGAGAATCATACCGACATCAATCAGCTGCTGGTCCTCACCTTCACCAAGGCGGCGGCCAGTGAGATGAAGTCCCGCGTGTCGGCGGCGCTGACGCGGGAGCTGGATGCGGCGTCTAAAGCAGAGGACAAGCCACTGATGCGCCATCTAGAGCGGCAGATCACGCTCCTCTCCAGCGCCCAGATTTCTACGCTGGATTCCTTTTTCCAGTCCCTGGTGCGCCAGTATTTCTACCTGCTGGACCTGGACCCGAAGACGAAGATCCTGGCCGATGAAAATGAGAATCACCTCATCGAAGAGGAAGTGCTGGCGGAAGTATTGGAGCAGTGGTATGAGAAGGGGGACCCTGATTTCCTGGAAACCGCAGACTTTTTCGTTTCCCGCTACCAGGACAGGAAATTAAAAGACACCATCTTAAAACTCCACGACTTTTGTGACTCTATGGCGTTCCCGGACGTGTGGCTCGAAAATTTGCCGAAGAATTATCAGATTCCCGCAGACGCGCACTTAGACGATCTCCCCTGGTCGAAACCGGTGCTGGACAAACTCAAGGCGCTGATGGAAAAAATCTGCGACCTCTACCGCCAGGCCTTCGCCATCTTGGATAGAAATCCCGCGGCTCAGGCAGTATACACCGAAAAACTGGGGAACGAATACGCTTTCTTCAGTAAGGCCGCCAAAGCCACCACCTGGAAAGATTTCTATAACACCGCGTCCTTCTCTTTTGGCACCCTCAAAGGCATCTCCAAAGCGCAGGCGGAGCAATTCAATTTCGCTTCCACCAAAGATTTCACGGATTCTGAAGATGCAAAAACCATCCGAAAGCGGCGAGATGACGCGAAAAAAATCTATAACGACAAGCTCTCCCCCTTCTTCGCCATCGCCGAGGACCAGTGGATCGGCGAGACCCGCGCCATGGGCGCCATAGCGTCTGTGCTCGCGCGGCTGACGCTGGATTTCTCTCACGCCTATCGCCTGCGGAAGAAGCAGGAAGGCTACATGGATTTCAGCGATGCCGAACGCTACGCCTTGGAGCTCCTCATCGATCGCAGCGCCCCGGACTTCACGCCCGAGCGGGCTGCCCATTTCCCATCGGAGACGGCGCGCTCTCTCCAGCAGAAATATAAGGAAGTGATGATCGACGAATACCAGGACACCAACGAGGTACAGGAACTCATCACCGCGCTCATTTCCAATGGCAAGAACCGCTTCATGGTGGGCGACATCAAGCAGAGCATTTACCGCTTCCGGCAGGCGGACCCCACCATTTTCCTGGCAAAATACAAAAGCTTCACCACCGACGCCGGCGCCATCGACTACCGCATCGACCTCAATAAAAATTTCCGGAGCGACGCGGGGATTCTGTCGTCCATCAATTACCTGTTCCGACAAATCATGACCGAGAAAAATCTGGAGCTAGACTACGGTGCCGCCGAAGCCCTCTACCCCGGCCGCCACGAAGAGCCGCGGCCCCAAAGCTACGTAGGCGGGAAAGTGTCTCTGACTCTCTTAGACAGCGCGGACCTTGCCGACGCGGAAGATGCTTCGCTGCAAGACATCAAAAACATCGAGCTCGAAGGCCGCTACATCGTCATGACCATTCAGGAAATCATGAATTCCCAGAAGCAGGTGATGAATAAAGACGGTTCCTTCCGCCCGGCGTCCTACGGCGACATCGCCATCCTCCTTCGCGCGGTCACCAACAAAGCGCCCGCGCTTTTGAAAATCCTGGAAGCTGCCGGCATCCCGGCGATTTCCGCGGCAGAGGATGATTTCGTCAGAAATGTGGAAGTCGAAATCCTGTGGGCGCTCCTCAAAGTGCTGGACAATCCGCTGCAGGACCTGGCCATGGCGGCGGTGCTCCGCTCTTTCTTCGTAGGGCTCGCGGAAGCGGATATGGCGAAGCTCTACCTGGCAAAGAAAGACGCCGGCCTCTCCCATCTCTTCCAGATTCTTCCGCAAGCCGCAGAGATCCTCCCTGCCGAAGAAGCAGAGAAAGTGGCCCGTTTCCTTTCTCATTACCAGGTCTGGAGAAATCGCAGCATAGAAGATGGCGTAGCGCCGCTGATTCAAGACATCCTGGAAGACACCGGCTATCTCACCTATGTGTCCGGCCTCCCCGGCGGGTCGTTCCGCAAATCTCACGTGCAGGCGTTCTACCAGCTGGCGCTCACGCGGGACAGCAGCAGCCACAATGGCCTCTACCCCTTCCTCAATTATCTCGCCAAGATTTCCAAAGATGACAAGCAGTTCAAAGCGAACCGCGCCGCCGTCTCCTCCGATGCCGTGCGCATCATGACCATTCATAAGAGTAAGGGCCTCGAATTTCCCATCGTCTTCCTCCCCGACCTGGCGAAGTCCTTCAACACCCAGGACATGAATGACCCGGTGCTGTGTCACAAAAACCTGGGCATAGGGCTCCCCTACTACGACAAAGACCACCAGGCCCGTTGGCCCACGCTGTACCACTACGCCGTAAAGTACGCGTCCCTCCAGGAAAACGCCGCCGAAGAGGCGCGGCTCCTCTACGTGGCCATGACCCGCGCCCGGGATGCGCTCTACCTCTCCGCCATCAGCAAAAAGGTATCGACGCTCCTCTCAAACAACGCCCTCGCTTTGGCAGGCACAGGAAGTACAGAGCCCACGCCGCTGCCGTCCCATCTCATTTCGAACGGGAAATCGTATCTCGACTGGGTGCTCCCTGCCATGATGCACCACAGAAATCTTAAAGACCTGTGGGACTCTTTGGATCGGATTCCCTCCTACCAGGACGATGCCCCCGGCGATCACTCCACCTTCGTCTTCGCCCAAAAGCTGGCGCAGCTGGTGCTCACCGACGAGGAGCGCGCGCTCCTCACGCCAGTGAAACCAGAGGAAAATGAAGCCGCGCCGCAAGGGGAAATCCCAGTGAGCGAAGAACCTCCGGCAAAAGAAACCGCCTCGCCACTTTCTGATTTCCTCTCTTCGCTCCCCGCAGAAATTCCTGACTGGCTCTCCCGCCAGCTCACCTGGCGCTATGATTTCCCCGGGGCCGTAGACACACCGGCCAAGCTCACCGCCACCGCCGCCGTAAAACTCCGCGAAGCCGCCGAATACGCCGAAGGCGAAGAGCCGCCCTACGCCTCCGTCACTCTGGCTGAAGACATGCCCGCACCTGCGAAAACCGCGGAGACCGGGGAAACGGAATACGCTCAGCTTCTCCAGGGCACACCGCCGGATTATGCCGCCCTCCCCGCCTTCGCCGATGACGACACGCCGAAGTACAGCGGCACCTCCTTCGGTACCCTCATGCACAAAGCCATGGAGCTCATCGACTTCACCAGCCTCTTCCCGTCGGAAGACTCCATCCGCCAGCGCATCCAAAGCCTCTCGGCGAAGAAAATGTTCACCGAAGAGGAAACGAAAATCCTTCTCTCTCACCGGAGAAATCGCAACCCCGTCCGCGCACTCTTAACCTTCGCCGAAGGGCCACTCTGCGAAGCCATGAAGAACGCGAAATACATCTGGAAGGAAATGCCATTCTCCATCCTCCTCCCCGCCCGCTCCTTCTACGAGCACTGCGAAGACGGTGAAAAAATTTTTCTCCAGGGCGTCATGGACTGCCTTCTCGAAACCAAAGATGGCCTCATCATCATCGACTATAAGACCGACCACACCATGACCGAAGAGGAGCTGAAGCACCACTACAAGATCCAGCTCCAGGTCTACGGAGAAGCGGCAGAGAAACTCCTGCAAAAGCCGGTGACTCACCTCTATCTCTGGTCCTTTACGTTGGGGAAAGCCCTGGAAATCGAGAAGGGCGTATAGCGATGTTCCCGCCGGCGCGAACATGTCGCTGCAGCTCCTAGCTCCTAGCTGCTGGCTGCTAGCCGGCTAGAGGGACAATGCGGCTACAGCAAAGTGCGTCCCGCGTTTAAAGAGAGTGGAAGATTGTTTTTTACCGCTATCGGCAAGCCATCACCCGCCCTTACGGGCACCCTCTTCATAGAAGAGGGCTTGATAGGAAGGCTTCACCATCTTAGCCCCCGCCCTTCCGAAGGAAGGGGGCATATATAAGGTAGGTCCTTCCTCTGGAAGGAGGGGGACCGCCTCCGGCGGTGGAGGTTTGCGCACGCTTTGTGCGTATAGCGCTTACCATTGAGCCTGTGACACCAGCCGGCTAGCAGCTAGAAGCCAGCAGCTAGAAGCCGCAGCAACATGTTCGCACTGGCAGGAGACGCACGTAAAAAATCCGCGAAAGTGTTCTCTTACTTTCGCGGATTTTTGTGTGCCTATTCGATTACATTTCCTTCTTCACCAATACCGGTTCCGAGTGGTTCACCACCACGTCTTCTGTGACGATGCATTTCACTACGTCCGGCATGCCGGGGATTTCGTACATCACTTTCTGCATGATGTTTTCGATGATAGCGCGGAGGCCTCTGGCGCCGGTATGGCGTTCGATGGCCTGGCGGGCGATGGCATGAATCGCGCCTTCTTCGAATTCCAGCTCTACATTATCCATAGAGAGGAGTTTCTGGTACTGCTTCACCAAAGCGTTCTTTGGTTCCGTCAGAATTTTCACCAGCGCTTTTTCTTTCAGCGGGTGGAGGGCCACGATGACCGGGAGACGGCCGATGAATTCCGGAATCAAACCGAATTTCAAAAGGTCTTCCGGCTGCACCTGCTGCAACAGTTCGTCCATGTCTTTGTCTTCCGGCTTGGCAATGTCAGCGCCGAAGCCCATGACGCTCTTGGTGAGACGGCTGTCGATGACTTTGTCGATGCCGGCGAACGCGCCGCCGCAGATGAAGAGAATGTTGCTGGTGTCGATGCGCAGCATTTCCTGGTTCGGATGCTTGCGGCCGCCCTGGGGCGGAACGCTGGCCATGGTACCTTCCAGGATTTTCAGGAGTGCCTGCTGCACGCCTTCCCCGGAAACGTCGCGGGTGATGGAAACATTTTCCGTCTTTCTGGCGATTTTATCAATTTCATCGATGTAGATGATGCCGCGCTGGGCTTTTTCGATGTTGTAGTCAGCGGCCTGGATGAGACGGAGGAGAATATTTTCCACGTCATCACCTACATAGCCCGCCTCGGTCAAAGTCGTAGCGTCAGCGATGGCAAAGGGGACGTCCAGGAAACGGGCCAGGGTCTGAGCCAAGAGGGTCTTGCCGCTGCCGGTGGGTCCCAGCATGACGATGTTGGATTTCTGAAGTTCCACTTCGTCATTGAAATCGGCGCACTGGATGCGCTTGTAGTGGTTGTAAACCGCTACGGCAAGGGCGATTTTCGCATTGTCCTGCTCGATGACGTACTGGTCGATGTATTTTTTGATTTCCTCCGGCGCCGGCACTTTCAGCGTAGAGGCTTCCTTTTTATTTGATACTTTTCTTTCTTCCCGAAGAATGTTCTGGCACACTTCGATGCAGTCGCTGCAAATGTTCACGCCGGGGCCGGTGATGAGGTCTTCCACTTCATCGGCGGAGCGGCCGCAGAAGCTGCAAATTTTGATTTCTTTATCGTCTCTCAAAGGTGGCCTCCTTATTTCTTCAAGCCGGCAAGTTCGTTACGGGTGAGGACATGATCGATAAGACCGTAATCCTTCGCCATCTGGGCGGTCATGAAATTGTCTCTTTCCGTATCGTTTTTGATAGTTTCCAGAGACTGGCCGCTGTGGCTGGCAAGGATGCCATTGAGCTCTTCGCGGAGGCGGAGGATTTCTCTGGCATGGATTTCGATTTCCGTAGCCTGGCCCTGCACGCCGCCCAAGGGCTGGTGGATCATCACATTGGCATGGGGCAGCGCATAGCGCTTGCCTTTCGCGCCGGCGGTGAGGAGCACCGCTGCCATGCTGGCACAGGAGCCGATACAGATGGTGGACACGTCAGGACGGATGTACTGCATGGTGTCGTAAATAGCAAGGCCCGCGGTCACTACGCCGCCGGGGCTATTGATGTACAGGTGGATATCCTTCGACGGATCTTCTGCTTCCAGAAAAAGAAGCTGCGCAATAATGACATTGGCCATATGATCTTCAATCTGGCCGTCAAGGAAAATGATTCTGTCTTTGAGAAGACGGGAGTAAATATCATAGGAACGCTCGCCGCGGGCGGTCTGTTCCACTACGATTGGCACATATGCCATAATGTAACACCCTTTCTATAGGAAATAGCCAAAAGAACGCTGAGGATAGTTTAACATAGGGGCGGGACAGGTTTGAGCGAAAAGGCCAGGGATAAGGGATAAGGGATAAGGGATAAGGACGCATCTGGCTGCTTAGTCAAACCTTGCCAAACCCTCTTTCCTGAAGAGGGTGCCCGTAGGGCGGGTGATGAAGGTGATGCATCGCGTCGCAGCGCAAGGAAATAAGCGACCGAGAATCCTTATCCCTTATCCCCTATCCCTTATCCCTAAATCGCAGTGCACCGCATCTTGACCCCTACACCTCGAACCTTGAACCCTTTTCCCATATGCGGGAAAGAGACGCCGGATACCCCGCGTCTCTTTTCCAATTACACCGGATATACCGGATTCCATTTAGTTTTAGTTTTATTCCCTTGTCTTATGCCTGAGCAGCGAGGATAGCTTCGATGATTTCAGCTTTCTTTGCTTTGGATTCGATAGCAATGTCATGTTCCTGAGCGTATGCTTTCAGATCCTTCACGGTCATAGCATTGAAATCTTCTTCGGTGGTCGGAGCTACTTCAGCAGCCGGAGCTTCTACTGCCGGTGCTTCTTCAGCGACTGGAGCTTCTTCAGCTTCTACTGCGTCTCTTTTAGCTGCGCCGTATACGAAAGCAGCTGCTTTCTTGCGGAGTACGGAATTGATCAGCATGTTTACGCGATCTTCTTCCTTAATGATTTTCATGACATCTTTCGGGTCAGCGTTGAACTGGTGAGCCATGCTGTAGATTTCCATGGACAGGTCTTCGTTGGATACCTGCAGGTCTTCTTTGTCAGCGATGGTTTCCAGAACCAGGCCCTGGCGAACCTGTTCAGCAGCGGTCTGTTCATAGTTCTTGCGGAGCTGTTCTCTGGTCTGGCCGATGTTTTTCAGGTAGTCGTCCAGGTTCATTTCACGAGCTTCCAGGTTCATGTTGATTTCTTCGATGATTTCATCGATGCGCTGTTCTACCATTTCCTGCGGAATTTCTACGGTAGCGTTTGCGACAGCCTGGCCTACCAGTGCTTCATGGTAAGCTTCTTCTGCCTGCTGCATAGCCTGCAGTTCCATCTGCTGTTTAATGGAAGCTTTCAGGTCATCGATCTTTTCGAACTGGCTGATGGATTTTGCAAATGCGTCATCAAGAGCCGGCAGTTTTTTGCGTTTTACGTCGCTGACATGGACTTCGAATTTTGCTTCTTTGCCCTTCAGTGCGTCTACGAAATAGGTTTCCGGGAAGGTAACTTCGACAGTCAAATCGTCGCCAGCTTTGTGGCCTTCGAGCTGATCTTCAAAGCCCGGGATGAAGCTCTGGGAGCCGATTTCCAGCGGATAGGTCTTGCCTTCGCCGCCGTCAAATGCTTCGCCATCTACGAAACCTTTGAAGTCGATGATAGCGATGTCGCCTTTAGCAAGGATAGCGCCTTCTTCAGCTGCTTCGAGACGAGCAGACTGTTCAGCTGCTTTTTTCAGTTCATCTTCTACCTGAGCATCGGTGATTTCTACGCTAGCACGTTCTGCTTCCAGGCCTTTGTATTCGCCCAGAACTACTTCCGGACGTTTTACGAAAGTAGCGGTGAATGTAGCGCCGTCTTTTTCAGAGAAGGTGTCTTCTTTGACCTGCGGCTGGGTAACCGGGATCAGTTTTTCCTGGCGAAGAGCTTCGCTGACTGCATCGTTGATCACGATGTTCTTAGCTTCTTCTTCGATAGCTTCTTTGCCGAAATGCATTTCAAGAATCTTGCGGCTTGCTTTGCCCTTACGGAAGCCCGGGATTCTAACCTGGTTCGCAATGCGAGCTACTGCAGTCTTGAATCCTTTCTGTACAGCTTCTGCCGGCAGTTCAATAGCCAGAGATACCTTGTGCTGATCCAATGCCTCTACTTTTACGTTCATAAAAATTATTCCTCCTTAAGTCGGCTTTTTGCCAACAAATTGATACCCTTTTTATTTTTCTACAAATTACGACAAATCGCAAGTTTTATTTTAGCATAGTTTTTCTGAAAATACAAATTGATTGATTTTCCTTTTTGTAATGGGTATGATTAGGCT
>CAVHZP010000012.1:20131-21437 GCA_963640485.1 bacterium
ATGAAAACATTACTCGAACTATTTCTCATCTTTGCCAAAATGGGCGCCGTCACCTTTGGCGGCGGCTACGCCATGCTTCCGATTCTCCAGCGGGAAATCGTGGACAACAAGCATTGGGGCACCGAAGAAGAATTGATGGACTACTACGCGCTGGGTCAGGTGACGCCGGGCATGATCGCCGTCAACGTGGCCACCTTCATCGGCTGCAAGCTCAAAGGCTTCTGGGGCGGCGTCTTTGCCACCCTCGGCGTCATCACGCCGTCCATGATCATCATCACCGTCATCGCGCTCTTCCTTTCCCAATTCGAAGAAAATCCCTACGTGGCTCACGCCTTCGCCGGCATCCGCGCCTGCGTGTGCGTTCTGATCCTCGACGCCGTCATCAAGCTGGGAAAGAAATCAGTGAAGGACCAGCGCACGCTTCTCATCTTTCTCGCGATCCTTGTCATTTCCCTCTTCGCTCCCGTTTCCCCGGTCATCTCCGTCTTAGCCGCCGGCGCCGCCGGATTCGTGCTGATGCCGAGGAAAAAATAGTTATTCATTTAATACGGCTAGCGGTTTAGTAATCAGTGGTCAGTAATCAGTAATCAGGCCGCGTCTTCCGCTATTTGACCCTCTTCCTTTGGAAGGGGGAGGGCCCGAAGGGCGGGGGTTGGTTTGAGAAAGTCGTCAAACGCGCCCTGATCACTAATTACTGATTACTGATCACTAAACCACTAGCGTCAAAAAGGAGAACCCCTATGATCTGGCTTCAAATGTTTTGGGAATTTTTCAAGACCGGTCTCTTCGCCGTGGGCGGCGGGCTGGCTACGCTTCCATTTCTGTATGACATATCGGAACGCACCGGCTGGTTCACGGCTGAGGACATTGCGAATATGATCGCCATCTCTGAGTCCACGCCGGGACCTTTGGGCGTGAACATGGCCACCTACGCCGGCTTCCAGGCTCTCGGCATCCCCGGCGGCATCTTCACCACCTTGTCCCTCACGGCGCCGGCGCTCATCGTCATCACCATCATCTTTGCGCTGCTCTCTAAGTTCAAGGAATCCGACGCGGTCCATCGCATTTTCTACGGCCTGCGCCCCGCCTCCACCGCCCTCATCGCCGCCGCCGGCCTGGGCGTTGCCAAAGTTTCGCTCTTGGACACCGCGCTCTACGAAAGCACCGGCGATTTCCTCTCCCTCTTCCAGTGGCCTTCCATCATCCTCGCCGTCCTCATTTACATCGGCCTCAGGAAATGGAAAAAACACCCGGTCCTCTACATCGCCATCAGCGCGGTGGCTGGGGTCGTGCTGGGACTGTAGGG
>CAVHZP010000013.1:0-20980 GCA_963640485.1 bacterium
ATGCCGCAATCGCGGCCGTGATAACAACAGCCATAGCAGAGAGCGGGCAGATTAAGCTCAAAGACATACAGCTGGCGAATGAAGCCGTACGGACGCTCGTTATGGTTTCCAACCTAATTGAGCTGATATGCGAAACAGAAAACGAAAGGAGAAAATAGCATGGCAGAAATTATGGCATTCCTGATAGGAATGGTAGTAGGTGGATGCGCGGGTGTGCTGGTGGCAGCGCTGGCAGTGGTGGCGAAGGAGGATAAAAACTCATGGTGGTAAGAGAGGCGCTGAATGACGACTAAGCCGGCGGGGCTCTTCTATTTCAATGACGAGCTCCTATACCCGCTGCAAGAGGCCGAGGAAAGCTTGGGAAGCTACTACGGGCCCCCAGGGGCGAAAGAGAACAAATATCTCCGTGGCGCCGAGGAAGATATCGAGAGTGCGCTAGCCAAGCTGGTAAAGGCGCGGGATATCAAACGGGCGCAATGGGAGAAGTGCGAGAAGGGAAGGCAACGCTATTAACGGAGGCAGACATGAAACTATGTTTTACAAAAGGGAAAGAAGTAAAGTTGCTCACCTACACTTGCACTAGTGGGAGCGATAAAAGATTCTTCCCTCACACCGTGAGCCGGCAAGGCTCAGACAAGCAAGGCAGAATACAAATCCAATGGGAGAGGCACGAGGAATTCGGAACCGTCAGTCAGGCGATGAAAGTATTGCAGGAATGGAAAAAAGAGCTATTAAACGACGGCTGGGAGCTCGCCGAAGAGGGAGAGAAGAAAGTACATGTAAGCCGCGCTGAAACTCAGCAGAAGCCAAAAGAACACGTTCCTAGAGCAAAAATCCTTCGTACCATTATATGCCCCACATGCGGCGAAGAGCTTCTGACAACAGACAAGAGAAAGAAATATTGTTCGAAGGAGTGCTACAAAAATGCCGATGGTAAGAAATACAAGCCCGTCTTCGACCATGCGCTAAGAAAGTGCAAATGCTGCGGGAAAGAATTCAGACCCGAAAGCAAAGTGAATTGGTATTGTTCGGGACATTGCAAAGGCGTCTACATCTACCAACGGGCAAAGAAACGAATGGAGGCAAGAAAGGAGCACCCATGACATTCAGCATGCGAAAAGGCAAGAGACAAAAGACCCTCACCGTCGCCCCATCAAAAGGCGAGGCGCAGACCTACTACGTCAGCATACTTGCAGGAGACATCGAGGAATGGAGAGAGACCTTCGCAAAGAAAGAAGAAGCATACCGCACCTGCCGCAGAATCAAAAGCAAACTCAAGAACGAAGGCTGGGAGGTAAACGTCATCAGATAAGGAGAAGACATGAGCCCGGAGAAAAGGATAGAGCGTCTGGTCAAAAAGAATTTCCAAAGTTTGGAAATTCCGTGGACGCTCAAGAAACGCAATTTCCACAAAACCAAGCAAGGGGACAAGTGGATCTACGAAGTCGGCGAGAAAAATATCCTTGTCCGATACTTCGTCACCGTGGAAAACAACAGCATACATCTCCGGCGGGTCATTACCAAATTCTACGAAGACAGATATTCGATTTGACATTTTTTGTAAACATGCTATCATAATTACAGATGCAGACCGCAAGGGCTGATAACTTTCCGAGTCACATGGACTCAACAGTTATCAGCCCTTTTTTGCATTTTTGAGGGGAAGGAGGCGTGAAGCCATGGCAAAAGGGAAGTGGGAGAAGTGGGTAGAACCGGATAATTTGCTGCTTCTAGGCTCCTGGGCGAGGGATGGATTAACCGACGATGACATCGCCCATAACATTGGCGTCAACGTCTCCACCCTCTACGACTGGAAGAACAAGCATCCCGAGATTTCCGAGGCCCTAAAGATAAATAAAGGGATTGCAGACCTCAAAATCGAAAATGCCCTCTACCGGAAAGCCATGGGCTGTACCGTCACCGAGAAGACCGTTTCCAGAGTCAAACAGCCCGACGGCCAGGTCATTGAAACCGAAAGAGTCACCCAAAGAGAAATCCCACCGGACACCACCGCCGCCATCTTCTGGCTCAAGAACCGTAAACCCAAGAACTGGAGAGACAAGCAGGAAGTGGAACTATCCGGCAATGTCGGCCTAACCGAAGCCCTAAAGAAAGCGAGGGAGAGACGCGATGAATCTAGACATAGTGACTGATCTAGCAGACCTATCCCACGACCCTTTAGCCTTCGTCTACTGGGCTTTCCCCTGGGGAGAGGGAATTCTGGCCAACCAGACAGGCCCCGAAGAATGGCAGAAGAAGATTTTGAAACACATCGGGGATAACATCTCCCCCGATAGAGTCATCCAGGAAGCCGTATCATCCGGCCACGGCATCGGTAAATCCGCCCTTGTCTCCTGGCTCATCCTATGGGCAATGGCCACCCATGAGAACACCCGAGGCGTAGTCACCGCCAACACCGAGACCCAGCTCCTCACCAAAACATGGCCGGAACTCATGAAATGGCACGCCATGTTCATTGCCAGGGACTTATTCAAAGTCACCGCCACCGCCATCTTCGCTGCCGAAGACGGCAGAGAAAAGAACTGGCGCGCCGACGCCATCCCATGGAGCGTATCCAACCCCGAAGCTTTCGCAGGCCTCCACAACCAAGGAAACAGAACCTTTCTTGTGTTCGACGAAGCGTCAGCCATCGACGATAAAATCTGGGAAGTCGCAGAAGGTGCATTGAACGACGCCAACACCGAAAGACTTTGGTGCGCCTTCGGGAACCCGACCAGAAACACAGGTAGATTCTACGACGCCTTCCACAAATTCCGTCCCTATTGGAACACCCTGCAAGTAGACTCTCGAACCGTCAGATTCTCAGACAAGCAGAAGATCGCCCAATGGGAAGAAGCCTATGGAGCTGATTCAGACTTCTTCAAAGTCAGAGTCACCGGCGAATTCCCCGACGCATCCGACCTCCAGTTCATTCCTTTAGGATTAGTCAAAGAAGCCACCCAACGAAACCTCCACGAAGGCCAATATTCCTTTGCTCCGGCGGTCATCGGTGTAGACCCCGCCTGGAGCGGTGGAGACGCCACCGCCATCTACCTCAGGAAAGGCCTCTACTCCAAGAGACTGGCGCGGATCCAGCGAAACAACAACGACATGACCGTCGCTAACCTCGTGGCCAAATACGAAGACAAATACCACGCTGCCGCTGTCAACATCGACTTAGGATATGGCACCGGGATCTACAGCGCCGGCGCCACCATGGGAAGAGCGTGGAACCTCATTTCCTTTGCCAACGCCTCCCCTGACCCCGCGTGCGTCAACATGCGAGCTTACATGTGGTTCGCCATGAAGAAATGGTTTCAGACCGGCGGCGTCATCGAAGCAGACCAGACCCTCATAGACGATTTAACACACGTAGAAATCAAACCAACCATGGACGGACGAATACAGCTCAAATCCAAAGACGAAATGAAGAAAGCCGGCATCCCATCACCAAACGACGCCGACGCATTAGCACTGACCTTCGCCGTCCCTGTAGTCAACCGCAAGAGAAACGGCAAATCCAACACCGACTACCAGTTACTTTGAAAGGAGAACACCATGTGCGGAAGCATTTTCGGTGGTGGTAAAGTGTCCACCCCAGAAGTACAGAAAGTTGACCCATCAGTCACCAACGTGACCAGTTCCGAAGTCTCCAGTTCCGATGGAGACACCGAGAGCACCAAGAAGAAAAGAAAACAGCAGGGCTTTGCTGCAACCCGCTTGTCTACCCTTCTCAGCAGTGCAGGAAGCAACAACAAGCAGACATTAGGATGAATACCCTATTAGCCTCCGCCATTCCGCCTGAAGCCCTTCCGGCGGATGGACAGACCAGGAACCCACCGGATAAACAAGCTGCCTTAGCGCGGATCCGAATTCTCAAAACCAAAAGGAACCCGTACCTCGAACGCTGGAAAGCTATCAGAGACTACGAACTTCCCTTTTTAGGAGAATTCGACGACACCGACGACGAGACAGACAAAGGCCGTAGAAGAGACCTGGCCATTAGCAACGGCGTAGCCTGGCTGGCAAACCAAGCCTTCGCAGCAGGCATTATGTCAGGCCTTACACCTCCCTCCCGCCAGTGGTTCAAATTCTGCTTTTCCACTGACCAGAACAACATAGCAGCAGAAAGAATCTTAGAAGAACGGCAAGCCATCGTAGAAGCCGTCCTTCATCGCTCTAACTTCTACAACACCATCCATTCCTGCTACACCGAGCTTCCCTTTGGTCAAGCTCCCATCGGCGTGTTTGTATCCCCCGAGACCGGCGTTCGCTTCCAGTCCTACACCGTAGGCTCCTACTATCTGGACACCTCCGCAGGGAATAGAGTGAACACCTTCGCCCGGAAAATCAAAATGAATGCTGACCAGATCGCCCAACAGTTCGGGGAAGATAACTTACCAAGGAATGTACAAGACGCATTCAACACCCCATCCAGAAGATACGACCAGGCCTTCGACGTGTGGTGGCTTGTCATGCCCAACACCAAGGCTAAGGGGAATAGTCCTTCCAGGAACAACATGCCCTACCAGTCCCTTTACTGGGTAGACGGCCAGGACGTCAGCGATCACGACGGTTTCCTCTACACAGGAGGATGTGAAGAATGCCCCGTGCTGGTAGCCAGATACCAAGTCACAGGAAATGACAGCTATGGCAAAGGTCCCGGCTGGTACGCAGAAGGCGACGCCAAGTCCTTGCAGATCATGAAGAAAGACTTCCTGACCGCCGTAGAAATGACCGTCAAACCACCCATGCAGACCAACGCCAACACCTACCAAAGCGGCGTCAACTGCTACCCCGGTGGCATCACCGTAGTCAATGACGGCATAGGCAATACAGGCGTAGGCCCTCTCTTCCAAATGCAGACCAACCTCACGTGGATGGCACAGGAAATCCAGAGACTCGAAGACACCATCAAGCGAACCTACAGCGCCGACCTCTTCCTTATGCTCGACTCCATCGACACACCGCAGATGACAGCAAGAGAAGTCATGGAACGCCAGCAGGAGAAACTACAGCAGCTAGGACCCGTAGTAGAAAGACTGCAAGACGAATTCCTCACGCCCATCATTGAGCGCGTCTACAACATTCTCGAAAGAAACAACATCTTCCCGCCGCTCCCTGACGACATCGCCCAAGATCTCGCCGAATCCGACGTGAAGATTGAATACATTTCCCCTCTCGCTCAGGCGCAGAAGATGAGCGGGCTAGTGAACATCGAACAGGCTTTGGCCTTCGTGGGGCAAATGGCGCAGCTCTACCCCGAATCCCTGAAGATGATAGACCCATTAGGCACCGTCAAACGGTACTTCGACCTCCTGGGCGCTCCCGCTGCCATGCAGCGTAGCGTAGACGAAGCCGCCCAAATGATCCAGGAAGAACAAGAAGCCATGATGCAACAGCAAGAAGAGCAGCGCCAGCTCCAGAATGCACAAGCCATGGCACCGCTCGCCCAAGCCGCTAAGAACCTATCCGACGCAGCACAGAGCGGCAATCCCGCCTTACAGAACCTCTTAGGCGTAACAGGGCCGGGAGGACCAGCCGTAACATGAAAAAAGCAATCATAGACCCCGCGTCCAACGACGCCCGCTGGCAGAAGTATTTCCTTCAATGCCAGGAAGACAGAGACCGAGACGCACTGAAAGCTGTACTCAAAACCAAAGAAGGATTGTGGATCCTTTCTCGCATCATCCTCATGACAGGACTCAAGAACAGCTCCTACACCGGTAACGCAGAAACTTACTTCCGCGAAGGCCGAAGAGAAATCGGGATAGAGATTTCAAACCTCATTCTAAACAGCTTAGGCCTCGAAGAAGGCCACAAACAGTTACAAGCCATCGACAAAGAATACATCGATTTCAAAATCAGACAGAACAAGATATTCAACAAGGAGGACTAACATGGACGACCAGAACAATGACATGAACCCTGGTACCACTCCGGCGGAAACAGCTCCAGCGGCACAGGCCACGGAACAGACAGCCGGTTCCATCTTGAGCGGGGCAGGCGTAGCAGTAGGCGCTCCGGAAGCCTACGATTTCACCTCATCCCTTCCGGAAGGAATCGAACTGGACACAGAAACCGCCAATTCCTTTGGAGAAATCGCCAGAGGAATGAACCTCACCAATGAGCAGGCCAACCAGATCGCCAAATTCGGCTATGAATGGGCAGACAAAGTAGGCGCTGCCTATGAAGCCGAACAGCAGAGACAGGCCGACGCCAACGCAGAGGAAACGAAGAAAGCCTTGGGAAGAGACTTTGAACCCACCGTAGCCAAAGCAGGCGTCCTTATGAACTACCTGGAACGGCAGATTCCCGGCATTCGAGAATCCTTCGCCGGTTCTCCGGTATTCTCCTCTCTCCCGGTCATCAAAGCCTTCGCCCTCATTGGTGAGCTTGTCGCAGAAGACAGAGGCATCGGGGGCAACCCCGCGCCTTCCGCGAAAGAAGACAACCCATACCCCAACACCGATTGGGAATCGTTCAAGAAATAAGGAGACATAAACCATGGCAACTATTGGAAACCTGGCACTTAACTTTAACGACCTCCGGAAACGTCAGGCACCGGACGGCACTATCGACCACATCATTGAAGTCCTGACGCAGTCTGACCCGATCCTCGAACACATCAAATGGAAGCAGGGCAACCTCCCTACCGGTAACCAGACCACCCAGAGAACCTCTCTTCCTACCCCGTCCCTCCGCGCCATTAACAAAGGCGTACAGCCCACCAAATCCACCACCCGTCAGGTCACCGATACCTGCTGCATCCTGGAAGACCGCTCTCAGGTAGATATCGAACTCCTCCAGCTCGAACCGGATCCGCAGGCATTCCGCCGTTCTGAAGACGACGCACACGTGGCCGGCTTCGCCAACCGCGTGGCCAACATGATTTTCTACGGCGACTCCGACGCAAACCTCGACGAATTCAACGGCTTCGCCAAACGCTACAACACCTATGGCGGCAAGAAAGGCGACCACTCCTATCAGGTACGCGACGCAGGCGGCACCACTGACGGCCAGCTCTCTTCTATCTGGTTCGTAGGATGGGGCGACACCATCTCCGGCATCTACCCGAAATTCGGTTATGCCGGCCTGAAGCAGCGCGACCTTGGCGAACGCACCGTAATGGACGAAGAAAAAGGCGAATACCAGGCGGTAGAAACCCTCTTCACCTACAAACCGGGGCTCATGGTTGCTGATCCGCGCATGGTATCTGCTGTACGAAACATCGATACCAAAGCCATCCTCTCCGCTACCTCCGCGAAGAAACTGGAATTCATGGAAAACCTCGTCTACGCAAAGAACGCACTCCGTCGAATCTCCGGAAGCAACATCGACCTCAAGATTTACGTGTCCGAAAAAGTTTATGATTTCCTCGAAATCTACCAGCTCGACAAGACCAACGTACACGTCACCCGCGAAACCCTGACCAACGGCCTCGACGTTCTTCGCCTCTTCGGTATCCCTGTATTCAAAGAAGACGCACTTCTGGATACAGAAAATCATATTTCTGAAGCTGAAGCCTAAGGAGGATAACCATGATTTACGACAAAGAAGCAGCATTCATCCTGGATAAAGACGTCACCACCACCCCTAACGTCATCGCCAACGGCGAAGGTGGTAACGCCTACTCCGAACTCTTTCTCACCGCGAAATTTGCATCTCCCCTTACCACGGCCGCCGTAGTGACCCTGAAGACCGCAGACGACGAATCCCTTACCGGCGCTTCCACCCTCTGCACCCTCACCGTCCCCGTCGGCGCGTCCCACGCAGCTATCCGCGTGCCTACCGGTGCAAAGAAATACTACGGCATTACCCTGACCGGACCCACCTCCGGCAAGTGCACCGTAGCCCTGACCCTTGACACCGATCTGGAATGAAAGAGATCCACATCACAAAGATGGGGAATAAAAAGCTGGAGAACCTGAGTCCTAATGAACTTCGAGCCATTTGCTGGAAAGAGGGAATAGAAATCCCCAAAGACATTAGGACAAAGGCTCAGCTTATAGCCCTCATCCGCAAACAATAGGAGGAACTATGTACAGCACAGACATCTGCAATATCGCCCTGTCCTCCATCGGACAAGGCCGTATTGATTCCATCGACGAAGACAGCGAGGCGGCACGGCAGTGCAAAATCTACTACGAGCTAACAAGGAAAAACCTTCTTTCCTTCTTCCGCTGGGGCTTCGCAGAAAGATTTGAAAAATTAGCTTTAGTCAATGCCACCATTCCCAAATGGGCCTACGCTTACGCCATCCCGAAGAAATGCCTGATTATCCGCCAGCTCTACAACAAGGACGGCGACGACATCCGCTTAGACGAATCCACCAAAGACCTGGAATACCACGAATTTCAGATCGCCTTAGTGGACGAATCCACCCGAGTCGTCATGACAGACATTCCCAACGCTTATATGGACTACACCGCAGATGTCGTAAATGCTGAGATGTTCGACCCGAACTTCTCCGAAGCCCTAGCCCACAAAATCGCCAGCTTAATCGCTGTACCTTTAAGCGGCTCCACCTCTATGGCGCAGACCCAGTACCAGCTCTACCAGATGGCCATTCAGCAGGCTATGTACGTCTCCGCCATTCAGAACCACCACGAACCCCAATACCCCACCAGATACTTTGACGCCAGGAGGTAACCGTGAGAGAAACCACATACATCATCCAGCCCTCCTTTGCCTCCGGCGAAGTATCCCCTGAAGTAGCAAGCCGCGTAGACATGGAGAAATACGCGGCTGCTTTATTGCAAGCCGAGAACTGCTACATCAGACCCTACGGCGCTGTATACAAACGCCCCGGCTCCCTCTATTGCGGCAAAGCCAAAAAGAGCAAAGTCAGGCTCATAGAATTCAGATCCAGCGCCAGCCACGGCTTCCTCCTAGAAGTGGGGGCGGGCTATATCCGCATATGGAAAGACGGCGTATTCACCAATCAGGAAATACAGACAGACTACACCGAGGGCGAACTGGAAAAACTAAGAACCTGCCAAAGCGCAGATATCATGTATATCGCTTCCGGCACCCACCCCGTCATGCAGCTTAAACATTATTCAGACACCGACTGGCGCTTCGAAGAAATGGAAATGAGCTGTCAATACTTCGACGACTCCTTAGCTGTAGACAATCGCGTCTCCGACGAGGAGTGGAACAAAGCCGGCACCTACTCCTGGACCTGTCCCAGCACCGGTAACTACTCCGTTACCGTCGCCGGTGCCGGCGGCGGCAAAGGCGGCCAGGGCGGCTACACCTTCGGCGACACCACCAAGTTGGAGGATGGCGGCAATGGCGGCAGCGGTGCTATCACTACAAAAACCGTATACCTCACCGAGGGGACAGTCTATCCCATTGTCGTAGGCGCCCCCGGAACCAAAGGCACAGACAAAGCCACCGTCGAAGGCAAATGCTACACCGGCGGCACCGGCGGGAAGGGCGGCACCTCCTCCGCCTTTGGCGTAGAAGCCCAGGGCGGCGAAGGCGGCAACGGCGGCTACGGCACATGTACAAAAAAATCCGGCTGGATCATCGCAACCTACAAAGCCTATGCCGGCTCCAACGGCATCTCCTACGGCAGTGGCGGCGCGTCCGAAAGCCCCGGCTGGGTAACCGTCCAGTCCTTAGACGAACCGACCTTAACTATCTCCGGTACCGCCGGCGAAGTTACCTTAACCGCCGACATGGACTTCTTCTCTAGTGACATGAAAGGCATGTGGGTAAAGATTTCCCAAGAAATAGAATCCAAAACCGTAACCGCCAGCGGCGCCACCACCACCGACGCCATCCCCGTAGGAAGCGGCTGGAAGATCATCACCCACGGCACATGGACGGGAGAAGTAAAGATTCAGAAATCCACCAACGGGGGAGAATGGAAAGATTTCAGAACCTACAAATCCAACGACGATAACAATATCAGCGAATCCGGCACCGTAGGCGAAGAAGACAACGTGAAGATGAGACTCGTCACCACCGCAGGGAAAGCCGACCTCACCTCCACCGCCTACACCAAGTCCGGCGTCGTAGAAATAAAAGAAATCAATTCAACCACCGAAGCTACCTGCATGGTGAAGAAAGTCATCGGCCAGACCGGCCAAATTGATAGCTACGCCTTCGGCGCTTGGAATCAAAGATATGGATACCCTCGAACCGTCGGCTTCTTCCAAGACCGACTGATTTTCGCCGGGACGGAAATGCAACCCTACGTCCTCTGGATGAGCAAGACAGGAGATTATAACAACTTCTCCGTGGAGAAAGTCTCCGGCACAGTCACAGACGATAGCGCCATCTGCTTGTCCTTTATCTCCCGCCAGCAAGCGGAAATCAAGCACGTATGCCCCGCCAGCGACCTCTTCATACTGACCGACTCTAACGAATGGGTAGTCTCCGGCGGCAGTACCGTTACCCCTTCCAAGTGCACCAACAAAGCCCAAACATTTAGAGGCTGTACAGAAGTAGAGCCTATCTCCATCGGCAGCCGTTTGATATACGTGCAGAAACGCTCCCAGACCATTAGAGACATGGCCTACTCCTACGAGACCGACTCCTACGACGGTATGGATCTCACCCTTTTGGCTAAACACCTCCTGAGGGAACACACCATCCTGAGTAGCGCCTACATGCAAGACCCTGACTCCAGACTTTACTTCGTCAGATCCGACGGCGCTATGATATGCCTCGCCTACATCAACGACCAGAAAGTCTACGCATGGTCCCATCTTGTAACCGACGGGAAATACATCTCTGTATGCACCGTAGCCGAAGAAGAAACCGACGAAGTCTACACCGCCGTAATCAGAAACGACGAAACCTACATCGAGAAACTCGCCCCTGACAGCGAGTCCTCCGATCCCAAAGACTTCATCATGACCGACTGCTCCAAGTTCATCACCTTCGACGAGAAAGACGACACCACCACCGTAGACTGGATCACCGGCAAAGTATCCGTGCTAGGAGACGGAAGATGGTTCGAAGACGTGGAAATCACAGATGGAACAATCACCCTTCCCACCAAAGTGTCCTACATGATTATCGGCTACCCCTACCAAATGACCATCGAACTTCCAAACGTAGAAGTACAGACACAGAACGGCACCTTGCAAGGCCGCTACAAGAACGTACGCTCCGCGTCCCTGAGACTCCAGCACACCTTAGGCGGGAAAATCGGAAACGGTGTAGGGAAAGTGGACAGTATCAAATACGAAGAATTTTCCGACCAGACCGTCACCCTCTACACAGGAGACAAGGAAATCACCATCCCTAACCAGGGCGTAGAGAAGAACGGCCGAATCCTCATCACATCCAACGAACCCTACCCGTTCTATCTAGCAGCCATCATCAGAGGAGTGGTAGTCAGTGAATAAAGAATATTACGGCGTGAAAATCCTTCCTGCCAACAAAGCCCCCTACGCCGTGGCTCTCCTCCTCTCCCAAAACATGAGACGAGCAGACGAAAGAGAACTGGCCGCCCAGAAGCTCACGCCCTTTGAAGGCGTCTATGAAAGTATTCTGACATCCATCGAGAGCCACTACGCCCTATACAAAGGCAAAGTCCTATGCGCCTTTGGCATCGCTGATACCGGTACAGGCGTATCCGTGTGGATGCTCGCCTCCGAAGAAGTCAACAAACACCACCGCGCCCTCATCCGGTGCGGCATGGACTTCATCAAAGACAAACTCAAAATCTACCACGAACTCTACAACTACATTTCCCTAAACAACCCCAAAGCCATTCTCTACATCAAACACGCCGGCGCTACACTAGGCGACCCCGTCAACGTGAACGGCACGGAATTTGTGAAATTTACCATAAAGGAGTGAGACCTATGTGTTCCGTATCCGCTGCCCTAATCGGCCTCTCTGCTGCACAGGGAGTATCTCAGATCGCAGCCACCCGCCAGCAGACCAAAGCCCAAGTCGCTGCTTACAACGCCCAAGCCGAAGCGGCCAACCAGAATGCACGAATCGCAGACAAACAGAGAGAACAGCTCGCCGACAAATACCTCCAGGAACAGCAGCAATTAGACAGGAGAAAAAGACTTGCTATCGGCCAGCACGCAGCCGAAGCCGGCGCCAGCGGATTCACCAGCACCGGCTCCGTACAGGACATGGACGCAAGCACCATTGACCAGTGGCGAACCGATTCTATGAACCTCTTAGGGAATCAGCGAAACGATACCAAGTCCGCGTACATCAACCAGGTCAACTACATCAACCAGGCCAACGCCGCCAGAGCCTCCGCGCAGAACGCCAAAGCTCAAGGCCGCCAGGCGCTCTTTGGAACCATCCTTTCCACCGCCGCTTCCATCTACGGCGCCGCCAGGAACTACGGAAGCGCCGGGCGCAACACAGGGAACATGACCATTGGAAGCTCCGGCACCAGTTTTTATGACGGCACCGCCAGTCTTGCCAAAGGCACATGGACACAGAACAACCCATGGAAGACAAAAGGGTGGGGAGGCTTTAGATAATGAAATTATCACAGTTTACCCCTGAGACCGGAAGAAACATCCTGCAAGGGAAAATCATTCCTTCCGTCACCCTGGAAAGCGCAGGCGGCGACACCTCCGGCATAAAGAACATGGGGAACGCCCTAGGAGCCGTCGCCACTCTGATAGACAAACAGTGGACAAAAGACCAGAACGACAGAGTCTTTGACGCCCTGAACGACTACGAACAGCAGAAGAACGCCGCCCTCTTCGACGAGAAGAACGGCCTTTTCTATACCATGCAAGGCAAATCCGCCGAAGGCCTCCAGCAGGCCTTCCAGGAACAGGAAAGCAAGATTCGCCAGTCTGTCATGGAAAGGTACGGCATTAAAAGCGAATACGCCGTAGGCGCCTTTAGAAAACAGATTGAGCCATCCTATACCTCTACCTTGAAATCCATCGATAACCAGCAGCGCAGCGAAATGGAGAAGTACACCGCCAACCAGGACACCGTAGACTTCACCAACATGACCAATCAGATCATTGCAAACCCCAGCTCCGCGCCTGCCCTTTTCGGCGGGTACTCCCAGCGCGCCACCGCCAGAGCCGCAGGATTAGGCATCGACCCCGACGCGCAGAAAGTATTCATGCAGGGTCAGATAGACAAAGCAGCTGGAAGCGTATTGCAGACCGCCGTAGAAAACAACGACTACGAAAACGGTATCAGCAACCTTGCCTACTTCAAGACCATGGGCGCCAGCGCCGGCACACTAAACAAATTCGATAACGCCTTCCGCAAACAGAAAGACGTAAAGATTGCCTCGACCATCGCAGACCGCGCCATCCAAGAGAATCCGAATATCATCTATGACACCGACGAAAATATCCTTGCCTACTTCAAGAAGACCCATCCATACCAGGACATTTCCGGAAGTGACATAGGAAACCAAATCGCCGAGTACGCAGAGAAGAACTACACCATCGGCGACCACTGGAAAGGCACCGTCACCGATGACGACTCTATCCAGTGTGACTCCTGGACAGCTGACGTGTACAAAAAGACAGGCCTCTTCCCCGACGGAGAAATCACCCGTGCATCAGACTTCGGGGACGCCTACCACGAAGCAGGCACAGGCTACACACCAAAACCGGGCGACTTCATCGACGGGGAGAAACACGTGGGAATCTACCTGGGGAACAACCGGTACATGGCGCGGAACTCCTCCGGCGGAATTCACATCGGCACCATGGAAGAATGGAATGATTTCTTCGGCGAGCCCATTGGTTACGGATCCGTAGCGGAAGCCACAGGAAGCACTTCTCCTGAAGTGGCCGCTGCCAGACAGGAAGCATTAGGGAATGAATTTCTGAACGCCATTCGCAAGAAGAAACAGGCCGCCGACCAGCAGAACAGCCAGATCATGGAAAGCGTCAGAAATACCATTATTTCCATGAACCAGAGCGGAAGCACCAAACAGGATATCTTCAACTACCTTTCCAACATGAAAGACATGAGCCCCTCTTTGGGACACTCCGCTGCCTTCCAGAACATGCTGCTTAACTACTCCGTCATTCCAAAGACAACATCTTCCAACGGTTCCTCCGGCGGGACTTCGGGAATGGCAACCAAGTTGAACGCTTTAGAGGTAAGCAGTGTAGAAGCCCTCATCGGAAATCAGCTACACAACCAAGAGGAGCTATCCGAATTCATTGGACACCTGGTATCCCAAGGTAGAACCATGTCAGACTCCACCCTTGTTTCCCTCCAGAAGAAAATGGACGACTACGAACATGGCGCGGGGCAATATGCCATCAAGATTGATTGCTCCAAAGCAGAAGTCGCAGCCCGCCTGGGGAAAGACCCCAAGGAAATCACAGACATGGAATACAACATGGCCAAAGACCAGGTGCAAGTGTGGGCGACTCGATACAATGCCGAAAACGGCCGTTACCCATCGCAGATAGAACTTCGAAACCAGGTAGAACAGGAACTCACCATGGATAAAGTCGGTGGCACAGACTACACCAGTAGCGCCACGATGGGCGCTGCCGGTATCGAATACATCATGCGTGCTACGCAGGATAGAGACTCTTTGCGAGAAGTGAGATTCCACAACGACGGCAAAGTCTACCTCTTAACAGATATGGAAGTGAACGCCATCTTAGAAGGCCGAGCCACCCCGTCGGAAGCAGACGAATGGGACACGGAAAACAGAAGGAGCTAATCCATGAATGATAACGTAAGAAACGCCATCCGCGACTTCGAAGGCGGATTCGTTACACCGAAAGACCCAAACGAAAAGTTTCTCTCTCAGACCATGACAAGCGAAGGGATTCCTCTGACCACCCGTCAGATGAACGGCACCGAACGCATGCCGGGAGAAGTAGAAGAACCATCCCTCATAGACTCCATCAAAGACTACGTAGGGAATGCCCCGGAATCTGTAGGCGCACCCTTGACCGGCGCCTTCGAGTCCATGGTAAACGGCGTATCCAACTGGGCAAAAGAAAAGCCCCTCTACCGTGCAGTCATGATGACAGACGAAGAAAAGCTATTAGACGCGCAGAAAATCAGTGGCATCGTAGGGATTGACGCCAAACTTTTAGCAGACAACCAATTCCTCTACGACAATGCCAAAGAACTGGCCGACCGAACCGCGAAGTTTGCTTTCCTCAATGGAGAAACCTTTTCCTCTGAAAACATTACAAAGCTTTATCCGGAAGTTGACCTCTCCGATCCGGTGAACGCTGCTTTAGCCTTGAAGCACGCCAAAGAAGTATTGCAGTCCCGAAACATCATCGAGCCTGATACCACCATCACCGAAGACATCATGAAAGCTGCCAACGAAAGCTGGGACACCATCCGGAAAAGCTGGGAAGCAGGAAACAAAGAATACGAAGCAGGAGAACTCCAGTACCGCGCCATGAGCGGTGAGCTCTCCACCGAAGAAGTAGAAGAGAAGCTCAAGGACGTCGAGAAAGTAGAGAAAGCCTATAACAGTGCTATCTCCAATTCCATCATCGCCACCATGGTAGGGGAAACTGTAAAGATGGGTACCTCCATGACCCGCATGACCTTGAAAGGCGCGGAAGAAATCATCGCCCCCTTGGGGCCTTCCCTCACCATGGCACTCAATCAGATGCGCCCTATGATTCCTTACGCAGGCGTAGGTGCTGCCGCTGCCACTGGCGCCATCGCTGCCACCGGCGCAGCGGGAGCCGCCGTGGGCGTGGGCGTTGCTGCTGCTGGCGCCGTAGCGGGAGCCATCGCCTTGAGCAAAGCTGCTGTCTACACCGGCACCTATAGAGCCGAAGCGGGCGGCGCGTACTGGGACTGGATCACCAAGAAAGACAGCGCAGGAAGAAACCTCTACACCCGCGACCAGGCGCTCGCCCATGCTAGACGAGTCGGCCATATGAATGCCTTCATTGAAACCGCCAGCCTCGACATGGCGCTAAATGGTATCTCCAAAGCCATTGGCCCCTCCGCTGCTCTGGCCGTCATCCGGAACAAAGCCGCCATGGAATCCCTCATCGGCGCCGGCAGAGGAGCTATCGCCAAAGAAGCAGGCCTCTACGCAGGGAAACAGGTATTCAAGACCGCCACTCCCGAAGTCTTAGAAGAAGGCTTACAGCAGGCCGTGGGAGACATTGACGAGAATATCTTCGGCAAAGAACGCCACTCTACCAGAGAGATTATGGGAAACGCCGTAGAGGCCATGATCCAAGCAATCCCCGCCTCCGTAGGTATGGCACTAGGTGGTGCTGCCATCGCAGGCGTAGGAACCTATAGAGGCATGCGCCGTATTTCCAAACTCTCCAGCGCAGATATCAAAGATACCGTCACCGAGTTTAAGAGAGAAAACGAAAAGTCCCTCATTCAGAATCTTATTTCTCAGCGCGACGGCGCTTCTCTGTTCAAGAAATCTCCCGAAGCCTATCAGAAGACCATCCAGAAACAGCTGGAAGACAACGCCCTAGGGACAATCTACATTGACGTGCAGACCGCCGCAGAAAACGAAAATACCCACGCAGCACTGAACCAGCTTGTAGAAGATGGAACTATCACCGCGCAGGAATTAGATAAGGCCATCCAGGAAGGCAAGCCCTTAGAAGTGGAAACGGGGAAATTCATGCAGACTGCCACCCCCGAGATCCACGAAGCTCTTTCCGACTACACCACCATGGACAGAGGAGAAAAGACCCTACACGCCATCCGTGAGGAGAGAGAAAGATACAAGGCCATGATGGACATCACCTCTATGACCAAAGAAAAAAGAGAAGCCGCTGCCACACAGAAGATTCTGGAACAGCACTTCTCTACGGATACCGAGCAAGGAAGGGAAGACAGAGCCACCGCTGCCGAACTCCTCTCCGGCGGTATAGACAAGATTCGAGAAAACTACAAAGCCATGCTCGACGAGGCCAAAGCCCTCTGGGGAAACCTCACCGGCGTAAAGACCTATCAAGACTACCTGAGCAACAAAGAGGCCGGCGTAGAATTTACCTGGACAAAGGATAAAGACGGCTTCGACGTTTCCAAACGCATCACCAACAACGAACCGTGGTACCAGGACTTCTGGGCAAGCCACGATCGCGCTCCCAACCAGCGCGAACTCTACGATGTGGCGCACAATAACGTTCTGGCCGAGCACGAACACAAGACCGACGAAGAAACCATCGCCGGCCTCCGCGAGATGGAAGAAGCCAAAAAAAGAGTAGAATCTATCGAACGCGTCGGTGAGACCCTGAAGTCCTTAGAAAAAGAAGACCTCATCGCCCAGACCCTCTTAGATCCGGAAACCTACGAAGAGGCCTATAAGCCACTTTTGGAACAAATCACCAAAGCCGGAAACCAAGAAGTCGCCAAAGCGGTCAGAGATTCCGCCCTTATCCTTGCCAAGATTGCCGAGAACTTCCATAAGAATTATGGCGTACCGCTGAAACTGGCAACCATTGCGGCTGGAAAAGTCAGCCCACAATCCATGCAGCAACTTCACCAGGCAATCAGAGAACAGCAAGGATTTTCTGATAAAGCTAAAGACATCATTCTTGATGAAGTGAAGAAGTGGAACAAGGACACTGTCCCTGGCGAGGAAATCGACGAAAAACTCTATAATGATTTGCTGGGCATGAGTAACGAAGAGCTTTTCAAAAAAACCAAAACTATTGTAAGTGATTTAGTAGGAGATCCGAAGAATCCGACAAGATACACAGATCCTTTAGGAAATGAAATTTATTTTGCCCCAGGTGATACAGAAACATTAGATCAATACACCTTACACTTAGCAGCTGGTATGGGAAAGGAAATCAAAGACATTAGAGCTGCTAGAGTATTAGGAATCGTCCTTGCCAAAAAGACCATTGAAAATCCGCTTGCTATTGTCACTGAAGATTCTAAACTTCATAAAGGCGATGCACGCATGGAAGATCGGAAAGTATACATCTCCTCTTATAAAGGCGTCAATGGTTATGCAAATACCATGGTTATTGGTGTAGAGAAAGACCAGAATGGACGCGTTATCACCAGCACATTAACCGTGGGTGATAAACGAAAGAAAGGGAAGGCAGTTTATGAAATCAAAAAAGTGTTTAGGACATCAAAAAAACTCCTCTATGTTAGAGGAGTTAATAATCGTGATAGCCTGTCCGGGCATTCGCGGCCACCGTCCGACCACTGGGTTTCAACACTTAATGCCAAGCTCCACCCCATCGGCAACTATATTATAGCACAGGAAGAGTTAGAAAACAATGAGAATATGCTATATCAAATGGCTGGAGTAAATGCAAAGACAGCCCCTATTTCCAGGTTGCATAAAAGAGAGAATCCGGCGTACTACCAGACAGCGCACGAAGAAGACCTTGTCGCCATGCACAACATAGAGGAGCGAAATCTGATGGCTGCCATCGAGCTAGGCGGCTTCCCCGTTCCCTCTATCGCTATTACCAAAAAGCAGACCCCATACACCGGCTTCGGCGATATCACCTTGATTATGAACAAGGACACGGTAGACCCGACAAAGACGCCTGTATTCTCTCGCGATGCCTGGACAGGTGTATTCCCAAATATCATCAGAAAAGCCAACATGAAGAAGCTTCAAAAATTCATAGAAAACTTCATCGAGCCACAGCAGAAGGAACTTCCCAGAAGTTTTATGAACTACGGGGAGCTTTACGGGAGCGCGAGACTCTTCTCCGCCAAGAACAACGGCGACGTGCAGTACATGCTGGATAGCTCTTTAGGCTCTGATGGATACAAGTATTATTTCCTGAAATCCATAGGCGATATCCCGAAGGCTAAGTGGAAGAAGCGAGGGCTGGACAATACCCTCAGCGAGCACCCGGCCATCTTGAAGGCATGCCAGGAGCTAGAGAAGAACCATGGGGAAGCAGAGCTGAAAGAAATCCTATCCAAAGGGCACTATGATTTGCTGGAAGAGAACGATTTCAAGAAGGCCAACGACTTACTGGTCAAGGAGCTGTCGGTAGACATCACAGAGAGCAAGTCGCCTTTCGCTAGAAGGACACAGGAACGGAAGCAAAGAAGACTAGCCAGCGGCGAAACACTCCATGCCCTGCTTTCCGGCTACCTGAAAAGAAACGAAAAGATTTTCGACCAGGAGACCTTCGATAAGCAGTTAGAGAAGAAAATCAAAGTCCACGCGAAAGAGTACGAAGCATGGAAAGACTCATTCCGAAATGAAATGCTGGGAGACCCGGTTATCCAGGAGAATGGGAAACCTGCCACACTGGACAACATCGCGGCTGCCATGGTGGGCGAGCTCAAGAACGCGCAGAAGAGCTTCGCCGGATACGGCATAGGGAACATCATTGCCAGCAGCGCCAAGAAGATGAAGTCAGTAGACGAGCTTCACAAAGTGGCAGACAAGCAAATGGATCCCTCCACAGATATCGAAACAGGAATGGACACTTCCGAGCAGTACACCCACGCCAAAGACGAAATCGCCAAGTTCATAGAAGAAATGGCGAACGCGTATAAGTTGGGCGACAGATGGGAATCTCAGTCTGATGCAGCGCAGGTGCTCATGGCCGTAATGCAAGGGAAGCCATTCAAGGCTGCCGCCGAGAAGTTCGGCTTCGACCATTCCCCGGAGCTGGAAGCACATGCTAAGGAAATCGTGAAAGAAGTCAAAGCACTTCCGGCTAAATACTTCGAAGCCAAGCCGCAGCGCGCCGTTCACTTCAATGAAGTGGCCGCCGCCGTCATGCCAAAGAATACTTCTAAAGAAGTCAAAGACCACCTGAGAGCCCAGGGCGTAACCATTCGTCTCTATGACCCGAAAATCGAAGGAGACAGAGAACGAGTAACCAACAGCGCCCAGGAAAAGGCAAAACAGTATTTCCAGAGCGGCGCCAAGTATCAAGGCTCCTATGATGGATCCACCAACGCGATAGAACTCTTCAACGGCGCTAACGAATCCACCGTGATCCATGAGGGCGCTCATATGTTCCTTTCTACGCTGGAGCGAATGGCCGCCTTAGACGTAGAGACGCTATCCGGATATTTCCAAGGCGATGCCAAGAAGGCCGCCGCTTCCCTTGCCAAGATGCAAGCCGACCTTACCACTATCAGAGAATGGGCTTCCTTCTCCGAAGAGCGGTTAGGAGAGTACAAGGGAACCGCCCTAGAAAAGGAATTCACCCAGCACGCGGCAGACATCAAGGCAGGCAAGGCCGGCGCAGAAGAGCGCTGGCTCCAGGAACGCTTCGCCAGAGGCTTCGAGAAATACCTCATGGAAGGCAGCGCTCCAACCAAGGAAATGCAGGGTGTATTCCGGCGGTTCAAGAAATGGCTCACTGACATCTACAAGACCACCAAGAATCTAGGGAACGTCACCTTCGACCCCAAGGTCAAAGATATCTTCGATAAGCTTATCGCCACCGAAGACGAAATCAACGCATGGGCCGCCCAAAGAAAGCTGGAGTCCATAGACAAGATCGTGGACGTCAACAGCTCCGAAATGGGCAACCTCAAAGCGTGGGCGGAAAGCGTGAAGGACAAAGCCCTGGAAAAAGCCATGAGCTACTACCTCCGTATGGTGAAAGAAGACGCTATCGAAGATTTCAGAAACGCCATTGCCTCCGAAGACCAGAAAATGGAATTCATCAAATCCTTAGGCGAAGAGAATGAAATCTATCAGATAGAGACCATCTACAATTCCGATACCTTCCCCACCGCCAAAGACAAGAAAGACTTCTTAACCATGAGCGGCCACACTGAAGAATCCTTCAAGCAGAAACTCAAAGAAGCGGGCGGTACCACAGAGGAGCGTTGGAACGCTCATATCGAGGACATGCTGACTCACTACAAGGAAGAGGCTTTAACCTCAGAAGCAGTGCAGCAAATGGCCGAAGATATTCTGAATTCCCCTGAAGGCCTCCAGAAGAAATCCCGCATTGAAGCCATGCTCTTGGAAAAGAAAGTCACCCAGTACATCAACCTCGTAACCTCCATGCAGCTGGAACTCAAGCGCTCTAAGGACAAGGAGAAGACAGCAAGAGAAATCCGGAAACGGCTAGGACTTGTT
>CAVHZP010000014.1:0-20820 GCA_963640485.1 bacterium
CTTTTACATTCGTGTTATACTTACACATAGGATTATCGAGAATTTTTCAGAAGGAGCTTCTTATGCAAATCGACAGCGCTACTCTATATCTTTTTATAAAAGAACTTCAGAAAATCGTCATTCCCGCCCAGGTGCGCCAAATCCATCAGGTGGATAACCGCATCATGGACATCGAGCTTTTTTGCCCCAACGCGAAACCGGTGCATTTGCTTTTGAACACCCACACGCCGCCGGTAGTGTATCTCACCAGCAAAAACAAAATGCAGAACCAATACACTCCGTCCCAGACGTTTTGCATGACTCTCAGGAAACACTTGGAAGGCAGTCGCCTCTCCCATGTGGAGCAGATTGAAATGGATCGTATCGTTGCCTTCTCCTTCGACCGCATCGAAGCGGGGGGTGAAATCGTGACGAAGACCCTGTGGGCAGAGCTCCTCCCTGCTGCGCCAAATCTCATTTTGACTGAGCAGGACCGCATCATCGACGCTTGCCTTCGCGGGAAAAAACTGGATCGCCTGCTGGTTCCCGGCGAAACTTACCAACTCCCCTCCGGCAGCACCCGTATGAACTTCATGAAATTTTCTAAAGAAGAAATCGGAAATATTCTGGACTACAGCAAAACCGGAGAACTGTCCCTGGACGCCTGGCTCTTTGCTACTTTCAACGGATTCTCCCGTTTCCTTGCTGATGAATTGGCTGCGAAAGCCGGTATCCCTGCTGATATTTCCTTATCTGCTCTCACCAATGACGAGGAAGAAGCGCTCCTTTCCGCCTTTGCGGACCTGAAAGAAGCCATCGAAAATTCTGACGCTCTGCACATTTACCATCGCAAAGGGAAATCCATCGTTAGCCCCATTTCTCTTTCCACACTTTCTTTGGAAGAAACCACGGAACCCATTATCCCCTGGCTGGAGAAAGAAGCTGAAACCTCCGGCGGCACCATCGCCGCTGCTCTCGCAGAATACCAGAAAAAGATCCATACTCTCATCAAACGAGAAGAACGAAAGCTGAAAAAAATCAGCGAGGAAATGCAGGAAACCGAAAAAATCGACCAGTATAAACTGTGGGGCAATCTGCTTTCCATTTACGCCTACGAAAAGCTGAATGGCCGCAAAGAAATGAAAGTGCAGAACCTATTCAATGACCCGCCCACGGAAGAAACGATCCCGGTGGATCCCCTGCTTTCTGTCACCGCCAATGGACAGCTCTATTTCAAGAAATACAATAAAATGAAAACCCGTCTCATCATCGGCGAAGAAAAGCGGGAAGAATGCGCAGAGAAAATTCGCTACCTGCAGGAAACCCTTTATTTCAGCGAAGACGTGAAAACGAAGAAAGACCTGGACACTCTGAGAGAGGAACTCAAAGGCACGGGCATTGAGAAGCTCCCCGGAAAGAAAAACGCCGACGCTAAGAAAAAGAAAGGGAAAAATGAGCCTATGGTGGAAACGATTTCCATTGATGGGTTCAAAGTGCATATGGGCCGAAACAATACACAAAACGAGTATCTTACCCTTCACATGGCGGGGAAGAATGATCTGTGGTTCCATGCGAAAGCCATTCCCGGTTCCCATGTGGTCATCGAAACCGAAGGCCTCTCCGTCCCACCATCCACCATCGAAAAGGTAGCAGCCCTCGCCGCCTGGCATAGCAAGGGAAAAAATTCCGGAAAGGTGGACATCGACTACACCGCCATCCGCTACGTGAAAAAAATCCCCAACGGCCCGCCCGGCCTAGTGAATTACACCCACCAGAAAACCATCGTTGCCATTCCGACAGAAACTAAAGACCTGATCGACCACAACTAGGGAAACACAACTAAAAAGGCAATAAAAAACTGTAAGCCACTCTTGTGAGTAGCTTACAGTTTTTTTGTTGCCTTATTTGCCAAAGCTCATTTTGCTGACCAGTGCTGCCAGCTTGCCGCCGATTTTCGGGATACCGGATACATCTTCCGGCTTCACCGCCCGAATCACCACGATAGCCACCAGGTACACCACGCCGCCTACGGCAATGGACACCAAAGTCGCCAAAGTGTTGCTGGAAATCACGCCAATCATGCCGTGGTAGACGCCCAAAACTACAGCGCCCATGATACCGGCAGAAATGAAAAGTTTCAGCGTGTGCACCATATCCATGGTGTATCTTCTGTATTTATAGAGGAAAACCAGATTCAACAGCGCTGCCACGCCAAAGTCCGCATTGGTCGCCCAGGCGGCCCCTAAGACGCCCCAGGCAGGAAGCGCCGTGAGATTCCAGGAAAGAAGCACTTTCACTGCTGCACTGACAACCATGTTAATAAATGGGATTGCGGTCTTTCCCATGCCCTGCAACACGCCGGTGGTGACTTGCTGCACGCCCAAAAGGAATACGCCGAAGCTCATAACCGCAATGCAAGGTCCGGCGTCTTTGGTGGCATAGAGCATATCAGAAATCGGTGTCGCGATGACGCACATGCCGATGAAGGCTGGAATGGTGATGAGGTTCGCCAACCGCATAGCCGTATCGGTACGGCTGGTTACTACATCGTCTTTCTTCTGCGCAATGGCTTCAGAAATAACCGGCACCAGGCTGGCCGCCAGAGATGCGGTCACGATGGTGGGCATATTCACCAGCGCCGTCGCCATGCCCGTCAAGTAACCAAAGAGGGTTGTCGCTTCTTCCACCGCAAAGCCTGCCACTTCCAGGCGGCGCGGCACGATAAGAAGGTCGATATTTGAAACGATTGGCAGCATGATGTTCGCCAGGGAAACCGGAATTGCCAAAACCAAAAGACGCTTGATGATGGCCATGGCGCTTTGTGGCTTAATGGAGGAATCCTGATTTCCTGCCAGTTCCTTGCGCCAGTTTTTCGTCATGTAATAGAAAACGAAAAGCACCAGAATGCCCATAAAGGCACCGGGGGCAGCGCCCAAAGTAGCACCGGCAGCGCCATATTCCAGGCCATAAGGCAGCAGAATCACCGCGAAGGCGATCATGGTCACGACTCTGACCACCTGTTCCAAAATCTGGGATACCGCCGTAGGCGTCATAAGCTGCAAGCCCTGGAAATACCCGCGCAACGTCGCTAAAAGGGTAGCGCAGAAAACCGCCGGAGACAACGCCAAGAGGGACCAATACGCTCTCTCATCGCGAACGATGCCCGTATCCACCAGCCACTGGGCACCAAAGAACAGGAGCCCGCTGAAAAATACGCCGGTCATGATGAGGGCAATCATGGAAATACGGAAAACCTTCTGTCCCCCATAGTAGTCATTCAGCGCATTTCGCTCTGCCACCATGATGGAAATCGCCACCGGTAATCCGGCGGAGGAAACGGACAGGCACAACAAATAAATAGGATACGCCATCTGATAGAGGCCGATCCCCTCGCCGCCCAAAAGGCGGGACAAATAAATGCGGCTGAAAGCACCAATAAATTTCACGATGATACCCGCCACAGTCAGTATCAACGCACCTTGAATAAATGAATTTTTACGCATATGTCACCTTAAAACTATATACAACCGTAAGTCACTATATAGTCATATCAGATTTACGCCCAAAAGTAAAGGAGGAAGCCATGGGTTTAAGACTTCCTTACACTTTACTTTATTGTATTTTAATGCGGAATGCCACTCGCCAGCGCATCGATGAAGCTTTCAATCCACTCCATCATAGAACCCTTGGCGATTTCCTTTCGTATCCGGATTTTCGCCGGATTTCCCGGCAGGAATTTCAGATACGGGAACCAGGATTTCGGTAGCGAATTGGGATTCCAGCCTTTCATGAAACTTTCGTCCGCCCAGGTCACCAGGAAGGAGTCGCCGGCATCCAAAATGCTGCCGATGCCCAGATGGCGGGCTTTTACGCGGATTTTGGAAATACGGAAGAGCTTCTCTGCCGGCGCACTGGGGGTACCGAAACGATCGATGACTTCAGCAATCAAGTCCTGCAACACCTGCTCATCTTCGATAGCCGCCAGTCTGCCGTAGATTTCCATTTTCTGGTCCGCTTTGGAAATATAAGCACCGTCGAGATAGGCATCCTGGCGAAATTCGAGGGTGGTATTGGGCAGCTTTTTTGGTATCGGCCGATTTTCCTTGATGGCACGAAGCCGCTCAATCGCTTCTTCCAGCATAGTGCAGTAAGCCGCAAAGCCGATATTGGAAATATTGCCATGCTGCGCGGAACCCAACAGATTTCCGGCGCCCCGGATTTCCAGGTCTCGCATGGCCACCTTGAAGCCACTCCCCAGCTCCGTAAATTCACGAATGGTATCGAGTCGTTTTTCCGCTACTTCCGAGAGCACCTTCCCCTTTCGGTAGAAGAACCAGGCACGGGCGATTTTTTCCGAGCGCCCCACACGGCCTCGCATCTGATAAATCTGCGAAAGCCCCATGCGGTCGGAATCGTAAACCAGCATGGTATTGGCATTGGGCTGATCCAGGCCATTCTCTATCAATGTGGTGCACAAAAGCACGTCATAGCGACCTTCGTAGAAATCCAGCATCACCTTTTCCAGCTGCCGCCCTTCCATACGGCCATAGGCGATACCGATGGTCACATCTTCCGGGAGAATGCTGCGGAGATGCTCTGCCATAGCGCCGATGGATTCGATGCGATTGTATACAAAGAAAGTCTGTCCATTGCGCGCTTTTTCGCGAAGCACCGCTTCTCTCACGATTTGGTCATCGTACTCGGTCACATAGGTTTGGATGGCGTGCCGATTCGACGGCGGCGTGGTGATAGTCACCATGTCTCTCACGCCGGTAAGGCTCATATGGAGAGTTCTTGGAATCGGTGTCGCCGATAAATTCAGCACGTCGATGCCGGCGGACCAGGATTTCCACTTCTCCTTCTGCACCACGCCGAAGCGCTGCTCTTCGTCTACCACCAAAAGCCCCAGCCGTTTCGGACGCACCGCTTTATTCAGCACTGCATGGGTACCGATGATGACGTCCAGCGTGCCATCTTGCAATTCTCTAAGGATTCGATTTTTCTCTTTCACTGAAGTGAACCGATTCAGTACCGCCAGATTGAGGCCAAAAGCTTCCATGCGGTCTTTGAAATTTTTATAGTGCTGCTCCGCCAAGACAGTTGTGGGACAGAGGACCATGGCCTGATAGCCGCTCATGACGCATTTGAAGACCGCCCGCATGGCCACTTCGGTTTTGCCAAAACCCACATCGCCACACACCAGCATATCCATGGGCATCGGTTTTTCCATAGCCTTTTTCACCGCATCAATGGCGAGAAGCTGATCGTCGGTTTCCACAAAGGGGAAGGTATCCTCAAATTCCCGCTGCTGCGCCGTATCCACTTCGAAGGAAATCCCCGGCGTGATTTCTCGCTTAGCATAGACTTCCAGCAGTCGCTCTGCCAATTCTTCGATAGACTCTTTCGCCTTTTTTCGCGCTTTCGTCCAGGATTTACCACCAAGCTGATCCAGTTTTGGCGTATCCCCTTCGGGACCGATGTATTTTTCCAGAGTAGCGATTTTTTCTACCGGCAGCTGTAGTTTATCACCACCGGCATACTGGATTGTGATGTAATCTCTGTGCACACCGGAAAGCGCAATGGTCTCGATGCCTACAAATTTGCCGATACCATTGGATTCCTGCACTACATAGTCACCGGGATTGAGGTCGGAGAAATAGCGGATCTGCTTTCCTTTGTTTCCGTTTTTCACGCGGCGGATTTTCTGTTTTCCCAGAATGTCTCCGGCGGTGATGACCGAAAGCTGCATCCCCGGCAGCTCAAAGCCTTCGGAGAGGAGCCCATTATAGAGCGCCACCTTTCCCGCTTCTGCTTCCAAAGACGTTGGCATGTCGTAGTCGGACAAAAGCGCTTCGATTTCCTTTCGCTCTGAAGGCCGGGGAATCAAAATGACCGCTTTCCACTTCCGATCTAAGAGATTGCGCAAATCTTCCATAAAAATGGGGATCTGCCGTTGGTAATTGGTGGTGGTTTGCCCGTTCCAAGGGATTTCGCGGACACTGGAAAAGCCGGTCTGCTGCCTTTTGAGAACAGTCAGCACCAATTCTTTATTTCCTGCCCGTCCCCGGCGGATGGTTTCTAGCCAGTTTGCCGCCACTTTTTTGTGACTGGCATCTTCCTTAAAATAGCGTTTGAGGCCGTCCTCGCTTCGTTGGGGTTCATCGTAAACGATGAGGCCCCCCTGGAGATATTCACCTAAGAGAGAATCCCCCGCTTCTGCCAATGTGATAGGCAGAAAAGTCTGGCTTTCTTTATCTTCCAGCGAGCGCTGGGTGTCCTCATCAAACAACCGCAGGCTGTCCACTTCATCGCCGAAAAATTCGATGCGCACCGGGTACGTTTCATTGATGGGAAATATATCCACAATGTCCCCGCGCACCGCAAAATGGCCGCATCGCTCTACTTGCCCGGTGCGCTCGTAGCCGGCGGTGACCAATTTTTCTAAAAGGCTGTCCCGCTCGATTTCCTGCCCCATTTGCACCGTAAAAGCCCCCGCTTTCAGAGCAGCAGGCGATACAATTTTCTGCGCGGCTTCCACTGATGAAGCAAGAACTACCATGGGCTTGTCTAAAAGAAGAGCACCCAAGGTTTTCATGCGCTCCCGCAACCGCTCGCTGCCGGTGAAGGTGACATCGAATCCCGCTTTCTCTACCACCGGGAAAGCATAGATGGGCACATGGGGCGCAAAAAACGCCAGATTTTCTTCCCATTGGAAAATGGCTTTCTGGTCCGGTGCGATGACAATGACTTTCTGATAGGTCCCCATGGCCACCGCTACCGCCAGAGCTTTCTGGGCCCCCGATATGCCGTAGACCATATCCTCCCCGTCCAAATCGTTCAGGTCCCAAGGAATTGCGTCGCTCTCTCCTATTTCCTTTGCCAGCCTGGGCCCCCATTTCGTATCAGGGCGGAAGATTTGCTCCTGCGCTTTTTCGCGGATATCCTTCCCCATGGGCGTCCGCAGATTGGCGGACGTTCTTACTTTTTCTGCCATGTCACTCCTCCTCCCAGGTATAAGCAGTCTTTCTGACTTCACTCGTTCCCAGTGATGCCATGCGATTGCCGATGGTTTCCTTTTGGTAGATGAAATCAGGGCAAATATCTGCCAATGGCGCCACGACAAAAGCCCGCTCCCAGAAGTAGGGATGCGGTAATCGAAGAAGCGGCGTATCGCTCTCTATATGCCAGCCATAAATCATATCCAGATCCAGCGTGCGGGGACCCCAGTGAATCTCCCGGGTACGGCCGAATGTTTTTTCTGTGTCCAAAAGAAACTGCATTAGCTCTTCCGGCTCTTTATCCCAGGAAATCTTCATCACCGCATTCAGGAACACCGGCTGCTCCAGTCCTCCCCAGGGATCAGTCTCATAGATCGGCGATTTCTCAAGAATCGTAAGCGCCGGATTTTCAGCAAGCTTTACCACCGCCTGACGAAGGATTTCCAGGGAATTTCCCAGGTTAGAGCCCAAAGAAATTATGTATGTATTCATCATCTTTTTTTGTGTAATGTAACCGATACGTCGTCTAAAATGCCGGGAATCGGAGAGCCCGGCTTATGAATGGTGGTCACGATTTCCTCCACCATAGGGAACGCGGCGATCACATCGTCATTGATGATCCCTGCCAATCGTTCCAGCAATTTGTAAGGGCCGCCTTCGGCTCTCCGCTTCACCATGGCGTACACTTCCACATAGTTTACCGAGTCCTCCAGGCAATCGGTCTCGCCGACCTTTGATAAATCCAGCCGAAGCTCCACATCAATATAAAAACGCTGGCCTAATTTCGTTTCTTCCGGTTCGTCCCCATGATAACCGAAAAATGCCATCCGTGTCAGTTTGATCGTATCCACTGCTATTTCTCCATTCCTTTTACTTTCTCAATGCATCCCACACTTTGACTTCCCGCGCTGTGGTTTTTACATCGTGGACGCGGAAAATAGAGCAACCTTTTTCAATGCCCCACAGGTTCACGGCAGCGGTGCCTTCGTCCCGTTCTGCTGCCGGCAAATCCAAAATGATACCGATGAATCGTTTCCGGCTGACGCCCAAAAGCCAGGGATAGGGATAGGCTTCTGTGAGCTCGTCCAAACGCTGCATGATTTCAATATTTTGCTCGCTATTTTTTCCAAATCCGATACCCGGATCCAGAATGATATTTTCTTCCTTCACGCCAGCTTTGGCAGCGATTTCCAACGTCTTATCAAAGAAAGCTTTCAAGCAGTCCATAATGTCGCCGCGGTACTCCTCGGTTTCCTGGTTATGCATCAGAATCGCCGGCACCGCAAATTCTGCTGCCACCTTTGCCATGCTGCCGTCATCATATTGGAATCCCCACACATCATTGACCATGTGAGCGCCCGCTTCCAGTGCTTTTTCCATAGTATCGTAATGGTAGGAATCGATGGAAACCGGCACAGAAGAATTTTCCAATACCTGCGGCAAAAATTGCATGAGCCGCGCTGTTTCTTCCTGGCCTGTCAATTCCACATGACCCGGCCTTGTAGATTCGGCGCCTACGTCAATGATATGGGCACCATCGGTAATCATTTCTTTCAGGTGATCCATGGCAGAAGTTTCGGTATTCCACTTGCCACCATCAGAAAAAGAATCGGGGGTCACATTCAAAATGCCCATGACCAGAGAATTTTCGCCGATAGAAAGCTCTTTCCCGTCTTTCCAACTATATTTTCTATATGAATTCATTGGTTATGCCTCTTTTTCAGAAATGCTTGGAATTTCTAGGGAAACACTGATTCTTCGATTTAATCAGTGTTTCCCTATATTCATTTATTATATCACGGATTTCAAGCAACAAAAAAAGCGGCTTTCACCGCTTTCCTGTGCGAAACAATCATTGAGGAGTATGATCGAAGCGCAATCCAATTGATAATCAGGGAAATAATCATCAAGAAGACCGACAGAACTCTCTGTCACATGGCATTTCCTCCACGTGTCTTTATTATACATGATATTTAGAAAAATGCTAGGGGTTTCCGCGAGAACTTGAAAAATTAAATGAGGACAATAGCAGAAATTTTCCTGCCATTGTCCTTATCTATTATTCATCCAATAATCGCCTAAGAATCAATGCATTTTGCACAGACAGACGCAAAATCGTTTCCAAAAGAAATAGGGTCTCCTTCTCTGTCATGTCATCACCGGAAGAGGCACCATAGATTTCATGAATCCCCTGCGCCATGACCCTCTGACTGCGCTCCTCGAAAGCCAACAGTCTTTCCGCCCGCGCTTCCATTCGCAGGGCATTCTCCTTTATGTCCGATGTATAGGCAGAAAGCTTCTGCCACTCCCGAAGACTTTCGGCTGTCAGCATTGCCATGTCCGACAGCGCTTTCGACGAGTGCACTCCGCCGGCAGCGTAGGACAAACGAATCAGATTATAACCACTTCGCAGGATGTCCTCGCTTTGAGAAAGGAGCTCTACCGCCTGGTGCTGCTTGTAGGGCTCTTTGTATGCCTTATACAATTTCTCCGTCAAGCGATCTTCCTCAAAGGGACGGCGACGCACCAGGTCCCCCAATTCCTTATAGGTCTCCATGGAAGCAGGCGATTTCACAGCATCAGATAAAAGCTCCGCCAATTTCCCGAAAAGCTCGCCCTTTTCCCGATACAATTCCCAAAACTTTTCTTCCTTTGCGGTCATAGCTTCTCCTTAGGAAATCACAATTCGATGCTTTCGCCGGGTTTCACCAGGATCACATCGATGCCCTTTTCTTTTGCCTTTTCCTGGAAAGCCGCCGGATCCTGGGCGATCACCGGCCAGGTATTGTAATGGAGCGGAATCACGTGCTTTGCTTTCAGGAAAGAAGCGGCTACCAGCGCATCGTCGGGCCCCATGGTGTAATTGTCCCCGATGGGCAGAATCGCATAGTCGATATCATAGAGTTCGCCGAACAGTTTCATATCGCTGAAAAGTGCGGTATCACCGGAGTAGTAAACCGTAGGACCGTCAGTGAAAGAAATAATAAATCCGCAAGGCACGCCGCCAGCCACCCCAGCACTGTGCAGAGCCACCACCATCTGAATGGTACCAAAGTCCGTTTTAAATTTGCCGCCCAGATTCATAGGCTGGAAATTCACCACTGTCTTCGGGAAAAGGCCAATCACTTCGGGAATCGCTACCACCTTTGCCCCTGTGCGCCGGGCAATGGCTATAGAGTCGCCGAAATGATCTGCATGCGCATGGGACAGCAGGATATAGTCACACTTCACCCGGTCGGAAGAGACCGCAGCGTCACCATTTCCTGTCAGGAATGGATCAAACAGCAGCTTTTCTTTCCCTGTATCCAACCGAAAGCAGGCGTGTCCGAAAAATGTGTACTTCATAAAAATCGCTCCTCTCCATTTTTATAACTGAGCTTATTTATTCTTTTTCGCCATGATTTCCTTGACAACCTTCTGCGCCACGTCAGACAACGCCAGACCTCGCTTCATGCTGGCCTGCTGCATACGGCGATAGGCATCTTCTTCGGAAATATGGTAAAAATCCATCAAAAGACCTTTGGCGCGGTCGATGATTTTTCGCGCTGCCAGTTCTCTTTCCATATCCTTCACACGATTCACGATTTCATTCTTCTGCCGGTACTGGCTTACAGCGATCTGAATAGCGGGGAACAGCGTCTTTTCTTCCACCGGTTTCATGACATAGCCGAAAACCATGGATTTCTTCGCCTTTTCAATCATATCTTCATCGCCAAAGGCAGTCAAAAGCACCACCGGCGCCAGGTTATCATGGGCAATCATCTTTGCTGCCTGAATACCGTCTAAGCGCGGCATTTTTACATCCAAAATGACCAGATCCGGTTTCTTTGCTTTCGCCAGCTCCAGTGCTTCTACGCCGTCAGAGCCGATCCCCACCACGGTGTGCCCTGCTTCTTCCAGCATTTCTCGAAGGTCCATACAAATCAGCGCTTCGTCGTCTGCAATGACTACTTTATATGTTTCTGCCATATGTTTAAGCCTCCATCAAAGCCATAGGACAATAAATATCTGCCACCACCATAGAATCTTCATTTTTCAAGCCGAACTCCCCTTTGAGCTCGATTTCCGCCAGATTTCGCACGATTTGGAGTCCCAAATCAAAGGTTTTTGTGCTGAAATCATCAGGCAACGGATGGCCGTTATTCTTAATATACACATGGAGCCGGCCATTTTCAATACCCGTCCCCACCACCAGCGTGCCTCTCGGCTGCTTGTGGAAGCCGTGGTCGATGGCGTTGTGAATCAGCTCATTGGCAGCGATTGCCAATGGCACCGCTTTTTCAGAATTCACAATGAGCGGACGATTTCCCTTTTCCCGTACCACATCCACCGGGCACAGAGTCAGACTGTCGATAGAGAGGCGGCATACTTTATCGAGCAGAATATCCATATCCACCTTGTCGCCGCTCTGGTTCGCCAGGATATCATGAACCTGGGAAATCCCCAAAATGCGGCTCACGGCTCTTCGCAGCGCCTCCTTCGTGTCCTCGTCCTGGGCACGTCTTGCCTGCATACGGAGCATGCCGGCAATGGTATTGAGGCTATTTTTCACGCGGTGATGGATTTCTTTGATTACGGAATCTTTCACCAGAATCTGCCGCTCTTTTTCACGAATGGCAGTGACGTCGGTCAGCACCAGTACCGTGCGATTCACCCGGCCACCGGAAATGATCGGAAGTCCCCAGGCCGACAGGGTCATATTTTCCGAAACTTCATCGCTGAACGCCGGCCGGCCGGTCTTCATGACCTGATCCACCAGGGGGAAATGCACTACCGTATGGCCGATGATGTCTCGCTTTTCCACGGCTTCCTTGTCCAGCACCAGGTACAAATCATCCGCCATGTCGTTGGCGTAGATGATGCGCCCCGCCGCGTCCAGGATAATGACGCCGTCCTGCGGACGGATGCTGTAATAATCATTGGCAGCAAAAGGCACCTGTAGCGCCAGATTCGCCGTGTCCGTCAAGACCTGTTGCTGTTTCAAGGAGTTTGACGCAAAGCATACCACGGCGAAAGGCAGCCCTGCATTGTCTACGATAGGATAGGCGGTAACGGCGATTTCCAGTCCTTGATCCAGCTCCTTGCGCCCCACCACTTTGCGGCCAGTTTCGAATACATTTTCTACAATTGCCAAATCATCCACCAGGTACGTATCACCAGGTTTAAAAAATGTGGTGCCGTGGGTATAGGACGGCTTCATGGCGGTCAAGATGACGGAAATATCTTCATTCTTCCCGCGGGCACAGAGATAGACCTGACTTTTGGAAATATCAGAAGCGCACTGCAGCGCTACCTGCATATGATCCAGAATTTTTGCCTGCACATCGGTGAGGCCGGTGGTATCTCTGATGAGCGTATATAACTGACTTACTTCGATTCCTCGAGTCTGCATAGAGATTTTCTCCTTTTAATTTTGATTTCCCATTTCTTCTATTATATATGATGAAAAGTAAAAGAGCCATGATAGACATCACAGCTCCTTTGCTATTTTCGTATTAATTTTTTGAAAGTAATCCATTGATGGCAATGCTGGGGCGGCCATTTCGAATTTCTATATCCGCATCCACATCGAAAACTTCCGCAATGGCTTCATGAGTCATCACTTCCATTGGTGGCCCTTGGCGCTCGATGACGCCATTTTCCAGCACCAGCAAATCTGTCGAGTAGCGAATGGCCTGGTTGATTTCATGAAGCACCATCACCACCGTCAAGTGCTCCTCCTGATTCAACTTAGAAACCAGCTCCATTACTTCCAGCTGATGACAAATATCCAGGTATGTGGTCGGCTCGTCGAGAATCAATATCTCCGGCTCCTGCGCCAGCGCCATAGCGATCCACACGCGCTGCCGTTCGCCGCCGGAGAGGCTCGCCGCCAAGCGATTTTTCAGATGAAGTGTATTCGTCTTTTCCATCACTTCTTTGACAATTTCCCGATCCTTTGTGGACACGCCGCTCCACCAGTGCTGATAGGGATAGCGGCCGCAGGAAACCAATTCTTCCGCCGTCATATCTTTGGGAATATCATGGAATTGGGGAAGGAAGGCAACGATGCGAGATAATTCATTGGCAGAGTAAGCCGAAAGTGGTTTTCCATTGATTTCCACACTCCCTTTCTGGGGTTTCAGATTGCCGGTCACTGCTTTGAGGAGCGTAGATTTTCCGCAACCGTTTCTTCCGAGAAATGTGACAATACTGCCTTTATGGATAGCGCCGCTGGCGCCTTGCAATACCTTGTGGTCTCCGAAGGACACATGAATGTCTGACATTTGAATGGCGATCTCACTCATCATGTATTCCTCCTTAACAGATACAGGAAAAAGGGCGCCCCCAGAAATGCCATGATGATGCCCGCCGGGATTTCAATGGGCGAAAACAGGACGCGCCCCAAGGTATCGCAAAATACAAGCACCCCGGCGCCCAGAATGGCAGAGCCCGGCACTACATACTTATAGTCCGTCCCAATGATCAGCCGCACGATGTGAGGCACCACGAGCCCCACAAATCCGATGAGTCCCGCGATGCTGACAGCGCCAGCAGCCAAAAGCGCTGCCACTGCCGTCATAGAAAACCGCACCTTCTCTACCGGCACGCCCAGGCCTCTTGCGGTCTCATCCCCCAGAGACAGAATGGTGAGTACCTTGCAGCCGCAAATGGCAAAGGCAAGACCCAGCACCGTATAAGGAAATAGAGACTCTACCTGCGGCCAACTTCTTGCGGAGAGACCTCCTACCATCCACAGAAGTGCCCCCTGCACGCGGTCGGAGTAAAAGACCAGAAGCGCAGAAATGCCGCTTCCCAGAAACGCATTCACCGCAACACCGGCCAAAATGATGCGACTGGGACGAATGCCATTTTTCCATGCCAGCGCGTAAACCGCTGCCGCCGAAAGCATGGCGCCAACAAAAGCCACCGGTGTCAAAAGCAACGTAGCTTCCGGCAGAAAAATCAGCATCATCACCCCGGCGAGCCCCGCACCGCTCGAAACACCAACGATGCCGGGATCCGCCAGAGGATTCTTCATCACCGCCTGCAAAATGGCGCCTGCCACGGCAAGATTCGCCCCCACCAGAGCGCCCACAATATTTCTTGGAAAGCGGATATTCCAAATCACCATCTCATCGGTAGTCTCGATAGAGCCAAAGAGTGTATGCAAAATGGTTTGGAAGGAAATATCTGCCGATCCAAAAAGTAAACTTGCCACCATGGCAAAGGTGGTGAAGCCGGCAAATACACAAATCATAAAAATGCGAAAAGCTTTACTCTTCCCTGTATCTGTTTTCTTTGTAGATTCCACAGAGCTTCCTCCTTCGGAATGAAATAAAGAGAAGCATATCATTCACCATATTATATCACTTTTAAATTCACCTATGGTTCAAATGATAAAAACATTTTCCTTTGATTTTAATTTCCTTTGGATTTAGGCAATAAAAAATTCCTCCGTCTCCCAGGGGAAACAGAGGAATTTTTATTTTATTATTTCTTGCCTTCTACGAAAAGCATATTGTTGTTGCGTTTTACCAGGTTGTACATCAGCGCATTGACGCAGGAAGCGACGATGGAGCTGCCGCCTTTGGTGCCTCTGACGGTGATGAAGGGGCAAGGAGCACGGCGAACGAGCTGTTCTTTCGAGTCTGCAGCGCCTACAAAACCTACCGGGATGCCGATGATCAGCGCCGGTTTGATGCCTTCTTCTTCCACCATGCGGATGGCTTCATAGAGAGCAGTGGGCGCATTGCCTACGCCGATGATAGCGCCATTCAGGTCTTTGCCGAAAGAATTCATGGCTGCCATGGAACGGGCGATGCCTTTTTCCTTAGCAATGGCTGCGATTTCCGGATCCGATACGCGGCAGAATACTTCGCTGCCCAGGGCTTTCAGTGCATTCTTGTTGATGCCTGCTTTGACCATGTTCACATCGGTGTAAATATTGCAGCCTTTCGCAAGGGCTTCGATGCCGGCAGCCACAGCGCCTTTACTGGTCTGGATGAGATGGCCATAGTCCACATCACCGGAGGCATGAATCATGCGGGAGTATACGGTCACTTCTTCGGGAGTGAGGTCGATATCCATGATGAATGGATTGATAAGGTCCATACTTTTATCTTCGATAGCCTTAGGGCTCTTGATGAAATCCATAATGTTCCTCCATATATTTGAGAACGCCTTCCGCCGTGTCGAAGACAGGGACGCCCTCCAATTTTGCTTTCGGTTTATCGATAACAATGACAGAAATCCCTGCATCTACAGCCGCTGCCAATTTGGTATCGCTGCCGCCGATGAGCCCACCATTTTTGGTGACCATCACGTCTGCATGGTAATCCCGAATCATTGCCATATTCATTTCATAGGAAAAAGGTCCCTGAATCGCCAGGATATACTTGGCTCTCATGCCCAAGTCTTCGCACATCTTGATGACGCCGGAAGTGGGAAGTACGCGAGCCCAGATTTCCTTTCCTTCCAAAGCTTTGGCATGCACAAAAGTAGCCAAGGTCTTGGAGCCGGTGGTAAGAAGAATGCTCTTTCCCAATTTCCCCGCCAGCTCTGCCGCTTCAAATTCATCTTTGGCATGGTAAAGCTTATCATAGGCAGGCAGCGGAATTTCCGCTCTTTCGTAGCGAACGTAGTCGATTCCGGTTTCCTGACAAGCGGAGTGAGCGGTTTCGGAAACGATGGCCGCATAGGGGTGGCTGGCATCCAGGATCAAAGTAATGCCTTTCTCCCGGATCACCCGCACCATATCTTCTTTTTTGAAACGCCCCACTTCGATATCCAGCCCGGTGTGCTCTGCCAATACTTTGCCATACTGGCTCACCACGGTCATGAGGATTTCGCGGCGCTGTCCTTCGGGCTTGGACTGCTCCCGGTCAGCCAGTGCAGCACCGATTTCTCTACCGTCCTGCGTTCCGGAAATAATCCAAATCAAGCCTTGTACCCCCTTGGTGTAATCATCTTGCCGTCAGATACGAAGGTGGTGCTCTTGCCGATGATGACGGTAGACTGCATATCCACGTGCTCTTCCGGCAGTTTTTCCAGTGTGGAAATGGTCCAGTTCATGCCCGGACGGCCGGCTTTTCTGACGATGCCTACCGGAGTTTCCGGCTTTCTATACTGCAGGACGATGTCTCTGATTTCATCCAGATAGGTGGAGCGGCCACGGCTCTTCGGATTGTAAATGGCAATAACAAAGTCGCCTTCGGCAGCCAGCTGGGCTCTCTTCTTGATCTGGTCCCAGGGAGTCATGAGGTCAGAGAGACTAATGACGGCATAGTCATGCATCAGCGGTGCACCCAGAGCGGCTGCGGAGGTATTAGCAGCAGTGAGGCCCGAGATGATTTCACATTCCGGCCGTTCTTCTTTCGGCAGTTTCTGAATCAGTTCCAGTACCAGGCCGGCCATGCCGTATACGCCGGGGTCGCCGGAGGAAATGACAGCGACGCTATTTCCTTCAGCAGCCAGCTCTACGGCTTTGCGGCAACGGTCCACTTCCTGGCGCATGCCGTTTCCTACGATTTCCTTATCTTTGATCAGGTCTTTGATGATAGAAATATAGGTATTGTATCCTACGATGATATTCGATGCTTCGATGGCCTTGGCAGCCTTGGGGGTCATTTCTTCTTCATGGCCCGGTCCAATGCCGATGACCCGGACAATCCCAGTGCAATTGCCACCGTGGCACTGACAAACTTCGTTTTCGGCAGAAGCGTTTTTCCCTTCATTGATTCCATTAACGCTGCTGATTGACATACGTTTCCCACTCCTATCGTTTTCTCTACAAATTTAGAAATGTCTAAGTGATACTCTTCCGAGATTTTCTTGAGTTCCTCGGCTTTATAAAAATGAATCGGAAGATTCATGGACGCTGCAAAAGAGAGCAATCCTTCTTCGTCGGCTTTCACGTCTACGCTGGCCAGCGATGCCACCTGGTAGGGGTAAGCGCCACATTTCGCCAAGGCGCCATAAAAGGCTTCTTTCACCAATTCTTCAGAGGTACCGCGTTTGCAGCCCATCCCGATGAAAAGATTTTTCGGGCGAAGACAGACATAAGGCTTCTTTACAGATATATTTTTTTCAGAAATAATGGCGCAGCCATCGAAGGTATTGGCATCTAAGCGAGTGAGATTTTCGAAGGAAATCCCCTTCTCTCTCAGCCTTTCGGCGATGGACGCGGCACCTTCCACCTCGTCATCCAAGAACCAGCGGAATTGCCTACCTTCTGCAATGACCGTATTCACCGGTTTCAAAGCAGAGAGTGGCTCCACCCGCATCATGAGCTCTCGCGCAATGTCGTCAGGGGCGCGGCGCTCATGGACATCGGTGGCGGTGGTAATGACCGGATCAGCGCCGACGGCAGAAGCTACTTCGCGAGCCCAGGCATTAGCCCCGCCCAGATGACCGGACAGGAGGGAAATACAATGTTTCCCGCACTCGTCCATCACCAGAATGGCGGGATCTTTCGCCTTGCTCACCACGTGAGGCGCGATGGCGCGGACAGCGATACCCGATGCCATGATGAAAAGAATCCCATCATAGCGGGGGAAAATTTCCGCTGTCAGTGCTAGAGTCCTTACAAAATAAGACGCCTCATCTCCGCTTTCTGCGCCTTTTCTTTCATAAAGCGTCCCATCTCCGGAAATCCCTGCTTTCAAGCGACTTCCCAGAATGGCGCCTTCTTTAGAAACAGAAATAATGGCGTACTTCATATCGATTCTCCCAATGGTCTATTCATTGAAAGTTTATGCTTCATCCGTGCCTTTGCGGAACATGGTGGTAAATTTGCTGTCATAGAGTTTGGACAGCTCATAATCGGTGTCGAGCACTTTGCTGACTACGATCATCGCCTGACGTACCACGCCGGCTTCGTGAAGAATGTCCGCAATGGTGTCAATGGTGCCGCGGAAAATTCTCTGGTCCGGCCAGGTAGCTCTGGAAACGACAGCCACTGGGGTATCCCCCGGGTAACCGCCTTCTTTCACAGTAGCCATGACCTGGTCGATCGCCTGGACGGAGAGGAAAATGCACATGGTAGCCTGGTGCTGCGCCAGGAGTGCCAGTTTTTCCTTCGGCGGTACCGGAGTGCGACCTTCCATACGGGTGATGATGACGGTCTGAGAAATGCTGGGCAGTGTGTATTCCTGTTTCAAAGCAGCGGCGGTGGCGAGGAAGGAGCTGACGCCCGGAACTACGGAGAACTGGTCTTCCCGGATGCCGGCAGCGCGAAGGCCGTCCATCTGTTCCTGGATAGCGCCATAGATAGCCGGGTCACCGGTGTGCACGCGAGCTACCATTTTCCCTGCCTGCAGCGCTTCGATTTCTACTTTCAGCACTTCGTCCAGGTTCATGGTAGCACTGTTGTAGATTTCCGCATCTTTTCTGCCATATTTCAAAATTTCCGGATTCACCAGAGAACCGGCATAAATAATCACATCGGCTTCAGCGATAAGACGCTGGCCTTTCACGGTAATCAGTTCCGGATCTCCGGGGCCTGCTCCGATGAAGTATAATTTTCCCATTGTAAATAACCTCCTCAATGTTTAATGGCTGTAAATATGAAAATAGGACTGATGGGATCATAGAGATGATACCGTCCCAGTTTTCGCAAACGATTGATCTGCATTTCAAATCCGTCAATGTCAAATGGCCGTCCTTCGAATTCTTTTACGATTTCTCCGGTGGTTTCTACAGTGACTGCGGTGAGCACAATGCGGCCGCCGCTCTTTAAAAGCGCTTCTGACCGGTTCAGGATTTCATGCATATTTCCACTGGATCCGCCGATGATAATCACATCCATAGGCGGCAGTCCGTCCATGGCTTCCGGTGCAGTGCCGGAAATCCGATGGATATTCTTACATCCGAATTTTTCTGCGTTCTTTCCAATGAGCTCAATACCTTCGGGATTTCTCTCGATGGCATATACCTCCCCCTTCGGGCAGCAAAGCGCCGCCTCGATGGTGAGGGAGCCTGTCCCTGCACCGATGTCGACCACTGTATCGGCCTCTTCGATTGCGGCTTTTACCATGACCATGGCACGGATTTCCGCTTTCGTCATCGGTACCTTTCCCCGAATAAACTCCTCATCTTTGATACCAAATTGCATTAGCCTATCACCACCATCACTGATTCACCATAGCCTTCCAAAGACTGCATGTTCTCGAGGGTAGTCTCTGAAAGATGCTGATTTTCATACGAAATATGTTCTGCTGCAGCGGCTCTTGTATCCTTCGGCCAGCCTTTGGAAATGAGATATCCTGCGATGTAGGCAGGATTGTGCTCATGATCTGTCAGGAAGGCCATCTTCTTACCCGGCGTATAGGCAGTATCCGCCTCCGCCGGCACGCGGCCATGGAAAGAAAGCCACAGCGCTCCCTGCCAGGGTTCTTTCACCAGGCAGAAACAAGCCTGCACCGAGGAAATCCCTGGGATCACTTCGACGGGATGTGCAGGAAATCTCTTTTTGAGCCAGGGCAGAAGGCTGTAATACCCCGGGTCCCCACTCACCATGACCACCACGTCGTCTTTGGCAAGAGCCCCTTCGAGCCATTCCGCTAGAAGAGAAAGCTTTCCGGTGATGGGATAGGTTTCCTGGGACGGATTCGCATAGTCCGACAGTGCCCGGCGCCCGCCCACCAGGTAATGGGCGCCTTCGATAGCTTTCAGCGCTTTCGGAAGGATATAATCTCTATCTCCCGGTCCGATGCCGGCAACGATTAATGTATGTTCCATTTTTCCTCTTCCAGAATCTCCTTTGCCCGGCTGCTGACTGCCTGGATGGTGCCATCCATAGCGGCAAAAATCACACCAATTCTCGCTTTCCCGAAAATGTAGCGCTCCGAACGCACCTGCGCCCGTTCCGCCATATCCTGGTAAATCGCATCGAGCCCTTCCCGATGCACGATTTCTGCTGCACCATCGGTAGTGGTACAGCACATGATTTCCCGCACCACATCGCAGGATGCGCCATTCATGGCCGCATAAGCCGCCATAGTTTCCATGCGGCCATCGCTATTGCGGTTATAGGTGTGGAAACTTCCCGATGCCACCTTGACCAGTTTTCCCATATGGCCAATGAGAAGCATCTTTTCGAAACCGCCGGCCACACATTGCTCCATCATGAAACCGATGTAGTTGCTGGTCTCGATAATGGCATCTGCCGGTATGCCCATGATCTTTGCCGCCGTCTCGCCAATGCGGCCGGGACAAAGCACGGCGGTGCGGATGCCGCTGGCCCATACCACCGGCACCTGGGGCGCCAGGGATTTCTTGTAAGCCTCCTCACTCATAGGCTTCACAATCCCCGTGGTACCCAGGACGGAAATCCCGCCGACTACCCCCAGAGAGGGATTCAAAGTCTGCTTCGCCAATTCCTCTCCTTTGGGAATAGAAACAGTGATGATGCAACCTTTATCCGGCTCAATCAATTCCTCATACACATAGCGAAGCATGATCTGGGGACCCGGATTGATGGCGGGGCGCCCCACTTTTACCTGGAGTCCCGGCTTGGTGACAGTCCCCACACCTTTCCCGGCGCGAAGCTCCATCCCCGGCTTGTCGGTGATTTCTACGGTAACGATGATGGGCGTCCCATGGGTACAGTCCAAATCGTCTCCCGCATCTTTCAGGCAGGTGGCGATGCCCACATTGCCATGGGCTTCCGCCGTCTCTACCGGAATCACAAGCTCCGTGCGTTGCGGAGAAAGCACGGTTACTTGTTTCGGAAATTCTCCTCGCATAGCCAAAATCGCTGCCTTCATAGCCCCCGTCGCCGTGGCGCCGGTGGTATGACCTTCCCTGAGCGTCTTGCCTATCATTTCCTCTGCTTTCATAAAACCTCCGTTTTTAGTAGTCG
>CAVHZP010000015.1:0-12251 GCA_963640485.1 bacterium
CAGAATACATGCGCCTCGCCCTCACCGAAGCGCGGAAGGCTTATGACGAAGGCGAAATCCCCATCGGCGCGGTGCTGGTGTGGAAAGACACTATCATCGCTACCGGTCACAACCGCCGGGAGGCCACCTTTGACCCCACCAGCCACGCGGAAATTGAGGTCATTCGCGAAGCTTCGCAATTTCTTTCCCGTTGGCGTTTGACGGACTGCCGGCTTTATGTTACCATAGAGCCATGCCCAATGTGCAGCGGCGCCATCATGGCAGCCCGCGTCGGTCAGTTGATTTATGGAGCGGCGAATCCCCTCTACGGCGGTATCCACTCTAGGTTTCAAATTGGCGAGAGCGGCGTCTTAAACCACACATTGGAAATCAAAAGCGGCGTCCTGGAAAAAGAGTGCCGGGAAATCATGGACGATTTCTTCACTTCTCACCGAGACAGCTAGCCATATGGAGCAGTATCGAAGTGGTCATAACGAGGCGGACTCGAAATCCGTTAGCCTTTCGAGGCCCGTGGGTTCGAATCCCACCTGCTCCGCCATGAGACTCCCACCCTTTTCGGTGGGAGATTTTATTTTGCCCTTTTTCGCCAGTGCGAACATGTCGATGCCGCTTCTGGCTGCTAGCTGCTGGCTTCTAGCCGGCTAGGGAAACACTCAGCCAAAGCACGCAATTAGCAGTCAGCAAAATATATCCTACCTCCGTTTATTGCGGGACGCACTTTGCGCATCGATGAGATGTTTCCCTGGCCGGCTAGAAGCCAGCAGCTAGCAGCCAGAAGCCGCATCGATATGTTCGCACCAGCGGCAGTCACCACTAGCGCACGCAAAAAAACGCAGCTCATCGCTGCGTTTTTTAGTTCCTATTTTATTCCGCATGAATCAAATCATACCATGCATCGGCCATACGGGCGTATTCTTCCATAGAAAACGTTTCGCCTCTACGGCCGCCGTCGATTTCTGCTTTTTCCAGGATGGTTTTCACATCATCGGCAGAGATGCCGCCGGCTTTCATGGCGTTGGTGAAGACTTTGCGGCGCTGACCGAATCCCATCTTCACGAGGCTGAAGAAAAGTTTTCTATCCTTCACTTCCACTGCCGGTTTCTCGCGGCGGCGGATTTTCAGCACCGTGGAAATGACTTGGGGCCGCGGAATGAAGGCGGTCGGCGGGATGTCGAGGACCCTTTCCGCTTCGCAGTCAAACTGCACCGCCAGCGTCAAAGCGCCATAGTCTTTGGACCCCGGCGCAGCGAGGATGCGGTCTGCCACTTCCTTCTGCATCATGAAGACGAAGAGGGAAATGGGAAGTCCCGACTGGATGAGAGTCAAAAGGATTGGCGTGGTCACATAGTATGGCAGGTTCGCCGCGCAATGCCACTCTTTCTCTCCCAAAATTTCTTTCAAATTGGCTTTCAGCACATCTTCGTAAATGATGTGCACATTTTCATATTTCTCCAGTGTATGGTCCAGCACCCGTTTCAAGCTCTGGTCCAGCTCAAAAGCCGTCACGTCAGCGCCGGTTTCCGCAAGCGCCTGGGTCAGGGTACCGATGCCGGCACCGATTTCCATGACCGGCGTCCCCTTATCCAGCTCTGCGGCGTTAGCGATGGCTGCTACCACGTCGGGACGAATGAGGAAATTCTGCCCCAATCGGTGTTTGGCGTGAATGCCGAATCGGTTGATTACATAGGAAACGACCTTGCGGTCCGCTAAATTGGCGTCTAACATACCGGCTCCTTTCGGCACTTCTCCAGTGCCTTTTCCCACTCCGCACGAGTGATGCCGAAATGATTCAGCCTTTTCAGGAATTGTTTCCCATTTCCATAGCCGATTCCCAGAAGCGCGCCCACTTTGGCTCTCTTTTCCGACGAATCCGCCTCACCGGTCAGCCCGGCGGCAAAGATGTCGGCCATGGTGAATTCGTGGGAATCTTCCTGGTACTGCACCCGGAGCACTTCCAGCGCCTTCCGGATGGACTCGGGGGACGCATCTTCGATGCCCACATCATCCGCCGTCGATGCTTCGCACTTGGGCACAAAGGCGTGCAGCGCCTGGGGAAATAGCTTCGCCAGACGCTGCCGGATCCGTTCGCCCGGACCATCGGGATCTGTCAGAATGATGATGCCTCTCTTCTCGTAGGCGTCCCGGATGCGGGCCAATGTTTCTTTCCGTATACCAAAACCTTCGGTGGCTATCATGTCCGCTTCTACGGCCAGACTCACTCGAGCAATATCTGATTTTCCTTCTACTACAATGACTTGACGAATCATATCAGTCTCTTGCTACATATCCGATGCCGCGAACGGTGTGGATATATTTCTTGCCCACTTTTTCGTCAATCTTGCTTCTGAGGTAGCGGACGTACACATCTACGATATTGGTCTTACCGGCGTAGCCATAGCCCCATACCTTTTCCAGGATTTCTTCTCTTTTCAGCACGCGGTTTTTATTTTTGGCAAGGAAAAGGAGCAGATCGAATTCTTTCTTCGTCAGATCTACCACTTCATCGCTGGCGCGCACTTCGTGGCGTTCCGGATAAATGGCGAGATCACCAATCATGAAAGAGGGATCTACGATAATTTTGGGTTCTTCATGGCGACGGAGCGCAGAGCGGATGCGAGCCACCAGTTCCTTCGTCGCATAAGGTTTTGTCATGTAGTCATCAGCACCGGCATTGAGGGCTTCCACCTTCGCATCTACGCTGGCATCAGAAGACAGATAAATCACCGGCAGAGAGCTGATCTCTCTCACCTTCCCCAGAATCTCGCTGCCGCCTCTCAGCGGTTCATCGGGATCCAAAAGGATCAAATCCACCTGGCGCTGTCCTGCCAGGTCTACTGCGGAATCTCCTGTATTGTCTACCAGACAGGTGAATCCTTCTTCTTCTAACTTCAGCTGCATGAAACGGCTCACGCTCGGATCTTGCTCGATGATCAATACACAGTTTCTCATTATGAAATTCCTCCACATAGCAAACAATCAAAAATGCAATCGCACAGTTCCTATTATTATTCTTCTTATCGGGAGTTATGTTCTTATTATTGGTGCTCCCCTGTGCAAAAGTAAAAGGGAATTAAAATTATTCTTCCTTATGAGAGTATAATACCATAACTTTTTATGATTTCAAGCCCTTTCTGTCAGAAAAGCGAAATTTACATTAGATTTCTTCTAACCGCCAATTTATCATTTAGCCGCGCCCTCCCCCACCTATTTGATAATCTCCCCTCTCTCAATACAGGAAATACGCCGATACTTCCGCACTTTTTATGACACAATATACTATCTTTCTCTCCATTGGTTTTTCATGAGATTTTCTGACTTTTCCTCATTTTACCCATACCCCCTATAGGTATAGATTTTTTCTATTATTAGTCAGGTATGAGACTAATATATAAAAATGGGGTAAATTAGGCAAGAATCACGCTGTGGTTTTAGTAGTCGGTAGTCGGTAATCGGTAGTCGGGACGGGATTACCTGCTTCCTTACATAAGCCATCTTCATTGAAGAGGGTGCCCGCAGGGCGGGTAATGCCTGTGAACGTTAGAAGTGAGGAGTGGTGGTACGCCGCACAAATTAAGAAGCGCCGCAAATTTGGAAAAGGGCGCGGTTAGCTGCTTCCTCACCCAACCCCCGCCCTTCGGGCCCTCCCCCTTCCGAAGGAAGTTAAAGTGGAGCGCGGCTTTCTATTTCAAAACTCGCGCCGCTATATAATTTGATGCGGCGCACCACCACTCCTCCCTCCTCACTTCTCACTCCTAACTCCTCACCTCTGGTAAGCAAACCTTATCCCTAACCCCTTCCCCCATGCTGTATAATAGAAAAATAATAATTAGACCAAGGAGACCTCACCATGCATCAATATGTAACCTTCATCGGCGATTTTCCAATCCGTTTTTACGGCATCTTTTTTTCTCTCGGCATCATCTTCGGCTGCGTGATGGCCTATTTCCTTTTAAAGAAATCGGGAAAAGACTGGCACGAGCATGTCTTTGACCTGGGGCTTACGGTGGCGTTCTCCGGCATCATCGGCGGGCGCTTGTGGGACGTTTTTTTCTTTGACTGGGATTACTACCATGACCACCTGTTGGAAATCCCCTACGTGTGGCAAGGGGGCATGGCGATTCAGGGCGGCGTCATCTTCGCCTGCGTGGCTGCCTATTTCTACTTGAAGAAACATGATATCCCCGTCCTCCCCTTCGCCGACATCGTGACGCCGGCCATCATCTTCGGCCAAGCCATCGGCCGTATCGCGAATTTCATGAACGGCGACGCCTTTGGCCACCCCACAGGCTCCTCCTTCGGTATTCTTTACCCCGACACCACGCTGGCCTATCACACCTACGGCGCCCAGCCCCTGTGGCCGGCGGAAGTGTGGGAATGTCAGGGTGATCTCATTATCCTGGGCCTCCTCCTGTGGTACAGCTCCTTCAAGCAGCCCCGGGGTACCGTCTTCTGCCTCTACGTGATGCTCTACTCCCTCCTCCGCTTCTTCCTGGAATTCTTCCGCGGCGACTACGGCACTCTCGCCTTCGGCCTCAAAAGCGCCCAACTCACCAGCCTCACCGCCTTCACCGGCGCCTTCCTGGTTTTCCTCTATTTCAGCTATCGGTACAAAGGGGATAGAGAGGAATAAGGCTGGAGATTTAGTAATTAGTAATTAGTAATCAGTAGTCAGTAGTCGGTAGTCGGTAGTCGGCGACTGAGCAATCAGACACCCAGACATCAGATGGTCAGACGGTCAGACAATTAGAAACCAGACGCCTGTCGCTCCATAAAAAAAGAGCGTTGAAAAATGAAATTCTCATTTTTCAACGCTCTTTTTTATAGAATGTCGACCGCCTGATTGTCTGACCGTTTAATTGTCTAATTGTCTGACTGCCGACTACTATTCTATGATCACATGACCACTTTCTTCTTCCTGTGGGAAGACCAGGTTCAGCACCAGGGCCACGATAAAAACCACGGCCACGCAGTTTTCAGCAAAGACACCACGGAGGAGGTCCGGGAAGATACGGAAAATCTGCGGGGTCTGGGTGAATCCAAGACCGATGGACAGGGAGAGAGCTGCGATGCTCATATTTCTCTGAGAGAAACCACATTCGCCCAGCATGCGGACGCCGGAAACCACAATGGAGCCAAACATCATGAGCGTGCAACCGCCGAGAACCGCGTCAGGCAGAGAAGCAAGAAGCACCCCAAGGCCCGGCACGAGGCCGGCCAGGATCATGATGGCAGCGCCGCAGCCAATGGCTTTGCGGTTCACCACTTTGGTCATGGCAATGAGACCTACATTCTGGCTGAAAGAGGTGATGGGCATGCAGCCGAAGAGAGAGGACAGGGAACTGATAAAGCCATCGACTGCGATAGCACCGGACACTTCGCGATTCTTCGGCCCGCGGCCAAAGCCCATGGTAGCGAGGGCGCTGGTATCGCCCAATGTTTCTGTGGCCGACACGAGATAAATCAGGAAGAACGAGAAAATCGCATCGCCCCTGAATTCCAGTTCCACTGGAAGGAAACCGGGGAGGGACAGCAGCGGCACTTCCGTCATGCGGGACAAATCCACCATGCCGAAGAAATAAGCTGCGATATACCCCACGAAAAGCCCGAAGAGTACAGAGAGCTGCTTATAGAAGGAATGGGCTTTCAGATTCCACAGAAGACAAGCCACCAGGGTGATGGTGCCGACGATGAGGAATTTCTGGTCGCCAAACTCCGGATTTCCAAAGCCGCCACCGAAAGAATTAGCGCCGATGGGAAGGAGAGAAAAGCCGATAGCCGTCACTACGGAAGCAGACACGATAGGCGGCACGAATTTCCGCCACCAGGAAGCGCCAAGACCCAGCACGCCTTCCAGGATACCGCCCACCAGCGCCGCGCCGAGGACAGCGCCATAGCCGTACTTGGTACCGATGATGCAAGCCACAGAAACGAAGGTGAAGCTGATACCCATGACGATGGGTAGGCCGCTACCAAAGCGCCAAATCGGGAAAAGCTGGAGCATGGAGCCGATGCCGGCTACGATCATAGCTGACTGTACCAAAGCCGCCGACTCCGCCGGATCCATTTTCACCGCGCCGGCTACGATAAGGATTGGTGCGATATTTGCCACAAACATAGCAAGTACGTGCTGCAAGCCGAAGGGGACGGCTTTTCGGATGGAAATTTTTCCATTGGGTTCAAAAATCGGATCCTTAGCCACGACTGCCTCCTTAGCGGAATGTAATGGTGCCGGTTTCGGCATCCATAGCTTCAATAATGGCCAAAGATTTCACATCCACACCGGAAGCGCGCAGTTCATCGCCGCCTCCCTGGAACCCTTTTTCAATGCAAATGCCCACGCCTTCGACAATGCCGCCAGCCTGGTGCACCAGATCGATGAGTCCCTGCACCGCGCAACCATTGGCTAGGAAATCATCCATAATGAGCACATGTTCGCCGGGATTCAAATATTTCTTCGATGCCACTACATGGTTCACCTTGTTATGCGTGAAAGATTTTACTTCAGTGGCATAAACCTCTTTATCCATGTTGCTGCCGGCTGCTTTCTTGGCGAAAAGAACGGGCACACCGAAATAAATGGCCGTGAGACAAGCGATGCCGATGCCCGATGCTTCGATGGTGAGAATCTTATCCACCTGACGGTCTCCGAATAATTTCTTGAATTCCTTGCCCAGTTCGCTGATAAAAGGAACGTCGATCTGGTGATTCAAAAAGCTGTCCACCTTGAGCACATTCCCCGGTTTGATGACTCCATCTTTCAAAATTTTCTTCTGCAGCAAGTTCAATTCGCCCACGATATCCTCCTTATAGGAAATACACAAACGCCTCTCCCAGGCTTTAGGGAACCACTGATTAAATCAAAGAATCTGAAATCATAAGAATTTTTATTCATAGCTTTGTCAAGCAAATCCTTACATAGCTCGCTATTCGCGGATTTCCTTTCCTCGCCCTGAGTGAAAATTCAAGAATGATTTCAGATAATGATTTAACCAGTGTTTCCCTAAAAATAATTCCCTACATTTTATCACGGATGGCAAGAGGGTTCAATAGATTTTAGCGGGGGAAATACAATAGGCCGTGGTCAGTAGTCGGTAATCAGTATTCAGGGCGCGTTTGACTGCTTTCCCACTGTGCCCTTATCTATTTACCGTCTGGCTATCTAATTTCTGCCCGTCTGACCATCTGACTGTCTGCCATCTTTTCCCACTAAAAAACGCAGCGCACGGAACGCTGCGTTTTTATTTCCTGTTACAACTGAATCACCACGGTGCCCAGTACGTGATCCACCGGCACGGGGCCGATGAAGCGACTGTCGGAGCTGTGATTTCTATTGTCCCCCATGACGAAGACAGTGCCCTCCGGCACGGTGTAGGTGCCGTCCATTGAAAATTCCATAGGCTCATTGATGTAAGGTTCGTCCAGCTGCTGGTCATTTCTGTATACATGGCCATCATGGAAAGCCAGCTTGTCTCCGGCTTTGCCGATGACACGCTTCACCCACACATTGTGCTCCTGGCTGGAACGGTCAAAGATGGCAATGTAATTCTTCATCGGTTCTTCCAGGTCATCCATCCAGGATCGTTCTCTGTGGGTGCGGCTGTCAATGATGACGATGTCCCCATAGTCCGGCGCATTCCGGAATACATGCCCCAGCTTGGAAACGATGAGGTACTCTCCATTGGTCAGCGTCGGATACATGGACTGCCCCGACACCTTCGTGGGAACGAAGAGGAAAATGTGAATAATCATGGCCAGAAATAAGGCCACCACAATAGAATAAATCCAATCAAACACTTCGTGCATGAAATATCTCCTTCCTTTTATAAAAGTGAGGAGTGAGGAGTGAGAAGTGGCGGTGCGACGCACAAATCAAAAGCGCCGCCAGGGAACCACTGATTAAATCGTTGTTAGCAATCCAATCAGCATTTTCCTCACAAATGTAAAACGCGCCTTATCCCCTATCCCTTATCCCTACTTTCTTAGCATTATTCCCCTATTCTACAACATTCCCATCCTTCGGTCTACCGCATTCCTGATCCACATATTTCCGGATAGCAGAGAGCGCTTCATTTAATTCCAGGAACGGGCGGTCTTCATCCTCTTCCACCACCCAGCGGAAAAATTTATCTCCCATCCGAAGCTCCGCGCGGGTCAGCCGCTTGATGGGCCCGTATTTCTCTCTTTCGTAGGCATTGGTTTGAATCGCCGTGGACTTGGTGTCGGTGACAAACTGCTTCTGCGGCAAATCATAAAGGAAAGCTACCGCCTTCGCAAAAGTTTCCATCACCGGGGCTATCAGTGTCCCTGCCGCCTTCACCGGCACGCCGCTTCGCCAGTCGGAGCGCTTCCAGGAAGAATTCGCGAAATCGAAGGCGTAGTCAAATTGCCCGCCCTTTTCCACCAGATATCCGTCAGTAATAGAGAAACGAAATTGAGACGAGAGGATTTCCTTCACCGCCTCTTCCTCAGACATTTTCTTCCGCGCGAGGGCATCGTAAATCCCCTCGCCATTTCCCGCCGCCTTCACCAGATCATCAAATTTATATTTAGCCATACTATTCTCCTTTACCTTTTATATATAAGAAATTGAAATCGCCTTTTCATAGAAAATCATGCTATAATATTACCACATTTGAGATTTAGCAGCGATGGTGGGTTAGTAATCAGTAGTCAGTGATCAGTAATTACTAAACCGCCCCCGCTGAGCACGTTCCCCTTGGAGGCTTTCATTTTGCATTTCCATAAAAAACTTTCTCTCCTGGCGGCGTCCGTCCTTTTGGCAGGCGGACTTTTCTCCGCCGACGCAGCGACGCTTCTTCTGGTGCCCCAGGACGATCGGCCCGTGAGCCTGTCCTACACCGTTTCCACCGCTGAAAAAGCGGGCTACACCGTACTCACGCCTCCGAAGGCTTATCTCTCCGGCAAAAATTACCAGGGCAGCCCGGACCAGGTATGGCGCTGGGTGGAGCAGAATATTTCCAAAGCCGACGCCGCCATCCTCTCCACGGATACCTTGATTTACGGTGGCCTGGTAGATTCCCGGAAGCACAATGAATCCCTGGACGTGCTCATGTCCCGGGAAAACCAGATCCGCCGTCTTCACCAGAGCTACCCGAAGCTCCCCATCTACGCCTTCGGCACCATCATGCGCACCCCTTACGCGTCAAGTAGCGGCGTCGAGCCCTACTACTACGCCAACTACGGCAACGCCCTCTATCGCCTGTCGGGTCTGCAGGACAAGATGGATACCGGCACGCTAACCGATGAAGAAGCCGCTGACCTTCTATCTTTGAAACTCACCATCCCCACCGAATACCTGCAAGACTGGTTCAAGCGCCGCACGAAGAACAATGCCATCAACCGCATCCTTTTACAGGACACGAAGAATGGCGTCTTCACCTATTTCTGCGAAGGCCATGACGACAATAGCAAAAACTCCCAGTCCGCCATGGAAGCGCGGTACCTGGGCAAAGAAAGCAAGAAACTCTCACCCAAAGTGTACGGCTCCTTCCCCGGCGCCGACCAGCTGGCGCTGCTCTTAATCGCCCGCTACCACAATGACGTCAATCATCTGACTCCCACCTTTGCGTCCATCTATCCTCTGGGGCGCGCCGAAGACACCGTCCCCAGCTACGAAAGCCAGCCCATCGGGAAAACCATTGCCGAGCACATCGCTGCCGTAGGCGGCGTCATGAGCAAGAAAGACCGCCCGGACATCGTCCTCGCCATCAATACGCCGCTGTCCTCCACCGGTGAATCGGGCCAATTCAGCAACTACGGCATGATGAAGCCAAGCACCACCGATTTCATGAATCGCGTAAAAGCCGTCATCGACAAAGGCATCCCGGTCTCCATGGTAGACGTTTACTTCGCCAACGGCTCCGACAATACCCTCATGAGCCTCATGAAGCAGGACAATCTCCTCTACAAAGTCACTGCCTACAACGGCTGGAACACCGCCTCCAACACCATCGGCTACGCCATCGCCCAGGCCATCCTGGCGCCGGAAATGACCGAGACCGACCGCCGCGACATGCTGACAGAGCAATACATCGACAACTGGGCCTACCAGGCCACAGTGCGCAAAAACATCAGCCGCCTCATGGAACTCAATCACCTGCACCGCCCCAATGCAGAGATGAAAGAGGAAATGATTGCCCAGCTCCAGGACTTTGCGAAGAAGAAACTGGATCTCAATCCCGCCACCCTCTCCGCCGATTTCCCTTGGGACCGTCTCTTTGAAATCGATGCTAAGGTTTCCCCGAAGCCCATTTATCCCGTCTACCTGACCGCCGCGGAAAAACAGCGCCGCGCGGAAGAAGCAGCCAAGAAAGCCGCAGAAGAGGCTGCAAAGAAAAAGGCAGCCGAAGAAGCTGCCAAGAAGAAAGGCCAGCCCGGAGTTCCTAGCACCGCGAACGCCCCTGCTCCGGAGACGCCTGCCGGAAATGCCACGACCGACGACAGCATTTCTACTGTTGTAATCCACAAATAAAGAAATTAAAACACCAAAATGCCGCAGACCTTTCTTCGTCTGCGGCGCTTTTATTTCCCTTCGGAAATTGACCAAATAGCGGGTATCATGCTATAGTTTATGAGAGCTTATATATATGTATATAGATGCCCCGAAAATGTTTATTCCTTATTTAACTTTTTATCTTATACTATGAACGTAGTCGGTAATCGGTGGTCGGTAGTCAGGGCGCATTTAGCTCCTCCCCACGACCGTGAACTGCTCCATTTCTTACAATCGTAAAGAGTGCAAGAAACGGTCAACGAATACGGATGTGACGATACCAGTACGCGCGTCCTGACTACTGATCACTAATTACTGATTACTAAACCTCTCACGCCAAAACCACAATATATTTACGAAGGAACTCTCATGGACATCATCATCTCTTTCCTCTCTGAATGGGGTTACGTAGCCCTTTTTATCTGCATGGTTTTAGAAAATATGAACATTCCCATCCCCAGCGAAATCATCCTGGGCTTTGCGGGATTTCTGGTTTCTACCGATGTCTTCACCTTCTGGCCTACCATCCTCATCGGAACGATAGCAGGGCTGGTGGGCTCGGTGCTCTCTTACTACATGGGCTATAAAGGCGGCCGCGATCTGCTCTTGAAGCATACCGCCAAGGGCGGCATCACGGCGAAGAAAATGATGGCGGCGAAAGGCTGGTTTGACACCTATGGCTCCGTGGCGGTCTTCACAGGAAGACTCCTTCCCGGCATTCGTACCTTTATCTCTCTTCCCGCCGGCATCGCCCAGTTTCCTATGGGGAAATTCCTTGTCCTCACCATTTTAGGTACCGTACCATGGACGATTTTCCTGGTCTACATGGGCGCCATCCTGGGAGAAAACTGGCAGATGCTCCTTCACTACAAGATAGAAATCGGCCTGGTCTGTGTGCTCCTCTCGGCAGTCATCGCTGCGGGATTTTATTTCTATCAGAAGCATAAGAGTGGTCGGTAATCAGTAGTCAGTGGTCAGTACGCATTTCCCCTGATTCATACATATCGGTATTATTGCTATATGGAAGTAGTGCTAATTGCGCCCCGACTACTACCTACTAATCACTCATTTCAACGGATCTTATAATGAAAAATAAAAATTGTATCCTTCTCTTCCTTTTCTGCCTGGCCCTCTATGGCACATTTCTAGGGCTCGTCCCGCTTCTTGACCCCGACGAACCGGTGTATGGAGAGACCGCGAAGGAGATGCTTGCGAGCGGCGACTGGATTTCCCCCCGGATTTACGGAGATTTTTGGTATGATAAGCCGCCGCTTTTTTACTGGCTGGAAGCCCTCTCTTTCTCTGTCTTTGGCATATCGACCTGGTCAGCCAGACTGCCGTCGGTGCTCTTTGCCGCGGCGACGCCGGTCTATCTCTATCTTTCCATGCGAAAGATGCTGGGCGAGAAGGCAGCGCTCTATGGCGCTTTCATCTGCGCCACCTCTTTGGAAATCATCGTCCTTGCTCGCAGCGCCGTAACCGATACGGTGCTGGTCTTTGCGCTCACCGTGACGTTGATTTCCTTCCTGCGAAAGAAATACGTCATTGCTTACACCTTCTGTGGCCTGGCACTCCTGGCGAAGGGACCCATCGGCTTCGGATTTCCGGCACTCATCGTAGGGCTATGGATGATTTTTTCGAAAACATTCACCTGGAAAGGCATCATGTCCCTTCGCTGGTACTGGGGCATCCCCCTCGCCTGCCTGGTAGGGCTTCCCTGGTACATCGCCATGGGACA
>CAVHZP010000015.1:12756-18368 GCA_963640485.1 bacterium
CTGCGAGGATTCCTGTGCTCCCAGGCGGTGCTGATTCTCCTCTTCGTCTTCTCTGTATGGGGACTCTTCGCTCCTTCCGTTTCTACCCTCTTCACCTCCGAGGCCATCGCAACGCGCCTTGCGGAAACAGAAAGGAAATCAGACATTCCTCTTTATATCGACACCTTCTACCGCCCGTCCATCGCTTTTTACGAAGACATCTACGGCGAAGCGCTGCCGGAGTATGACGAGAGGAAACTGGCGGAAGCTGAAAGAAATGAAGAAAACGGCGTCCTTCTTCCGGGCAAATCCACCGGCGCCAAACTCCCGCCCCAGGCCTATGTGCTGGTGCAGCAGAAAGTGTATAACCACTGGCCCAAGCAACTGAAAGAACAGAGTCAGATTCTGTGGGAGAAGGATACGGCGTATTTTCTGTATGTTAGTAAATAGTAAGTAGTCGGTGGTCAGTAATCAGGCCACTGATACCTGCTGCCTCACGTCCGTGTTACCGCTTACCGTATAACCGTTTACCGTTCCCTTTAGCGCTAGCAGGAGATGGAGGAAATTCCCGTTAATCATATATCGCTCCATTTCCCGCTACCGTCATCAGGCATGGATACGGTTATACGGAAAACGGTAACACGGCTGCGATGAGAAAGCAGGTCCACGTGCCTTATCCCTTGTCCCTAATCACTAGGAGGAATCCCATTGAGTACCAAGAAACAAAAAAAGGCCAGAAAGCTGGCCGCTGAAGCGAAAGTCAATCCATTGGAAGGACGCGCATCGCTTTTCATATTTTTCGCTGCCGCCCTGTTCTTTTTCCTTTGGGGCTCCTGGCTTCTTCCTGTGACAGACCCGGTAGAGTCGAACTACGCCCTCACCGCCAAAGAAATGGTGCTGGCTGGGGACTGGATGTCGCCGCAGATTTATGGCGCCTACTGGTACGATAAGCCCATCATGGTGTACTGGACGCTTTGCGCCTCCTACAGCCTGTTCGGCTTCAACGATTTCGCCTCCCGCCTGCCGTCTGCTCTAGCGGGCGCCTTCTCGGTGGTGCTCATGGTCTGGTACATGCGCCGCATCTGGAAGGATAACGTGCAAGCCGTCTGGGCAGGCACCATGCTGGCAGTTTCCCTGGAATGCTGGGTGATTTCCCACGCCATCATCACCGATAACCTGCTTCTCCTCTTCACCGTCCCCACCATGCTCTCCGCCTATATCGGCATCATGGAAGGAAATACGAAACACCTCGTCATCGCCTATGCCGCTGCCGGCCTCGCCTGCCTCACCAAGGGACCCGTGGGGCTCGTGCTCCCCGGCATTCTTCTGGTGCTGTGGTGTATTTCTATGAAATCCCCGAAAACCATCCTGCGCCTCTTCCCCTGGCAAGGGCTCCTCGCCTTCTTTGCCATCGTGCTCCCTTGGTATGGCGGCATGTATCTGATCCATGGCCAGGAATTCATCAGTGAATTCCTCGGGCTCCACAACGTCCTCCGCGCCACATCCTCGGAGCACCCGGCAGACAATCATTTCTACTACTACCTCCTGCTTCTCCCGGCTATGACACTGCCCTGGTCCTTCCTTTCGTTCTATGAAATGTGGAAAGGCTGGAAAGAAAAATCCCCCTTCTACCTGTTCCTCATGACCTGGTGCTGGGGCACTATCCTTTTCTACACACTGATGGCCACCAAGTACGTCACCTACACCTACATCGCCGTGCTCCCCCTGGCCCTCTTCGCCTCTTATGGAGCCCTGCGCATCCGCATCGGCGAGAAAGTGCCCGCCCTCTTTGCCGGTGCCGGATTCCTCCTGCTTCTGGCAGTCTTGACCGCCGGGACTTTCTACATCAAAAGCGGAAACTGGTGGGCTTTCTATGCAGTGGCTGCCTATGGTTTCTTCGCTTACGTCCTCCGCTGGAAATCCAATCACTACAAGCGCCTCACCGTCATCACCGCCGTCACCGCCTCCGCCCTCCTCTGCGTCATCGCGGAAGGCCTCCCCCACTATCTGCCTCTTCGCTCCACCGTCATGTCTGCGGAAGCGTTCCATGAAACAAAGGGCACGCACTACTTCTTCCGTTCCTATCCTGCCAGCTACAGCTACTACACCGGCGAGACCGCCATCCGCCTCCTCCCTGAACTTCCGAACGAGGAAAAACGGGACGCCCAGTGGAATGAGAAATACGCCATGCCCTGCATCAGTGAAAAAGATTTCCTGGAAAAAGCAGCCGGCGATACCTATCTCTACGTAAGCCAGCAAGACAGAAAACGCTTCGCCTCCTGGCCCTACCACGACCGTTTCCAGGAAATAGAGCGATTTGATTGCGGAGCAATCTATAAGATGAAGTAATTGGTAATTGGTAATTAGTAATCCGGGCAAGAGTTATCGATACTTTACCCTATCGACTTAATAACCAGGGCGCATTTGACTGAAGAGTTAAACGCGTCCTGATTACTGACCACTGACCACTGATCACTGATTACTTAACCGATAGCGTAAAAGCATCGCATCCTGACTACCGACTACTAAAATTCAAGGAGCTTTTTATGCATTCCACTATTTCCACCTTCCTCTCCCACCTCTCCGCCTTTTCCGGCGAGAACACCTTCAATCCCTGGCGCGATACGTCAGCGGACTATGAAATAGATGGCGCCGTCGCCATCCGCAAAAAGCAACTTATGGACTATCTCGCCCTTCGCCTCGGCAAGGCAAAGATGATTCTCATCGCCGAAGCCTGCGGGTACCAGGGTGGCCACTTCTCCGGCATCGCCATGACCTGCGAGCGAATGATTCTGAACCAGCATCCGAAAGTGAATAGCCAGATGATCCTAGGCTACCAGGGCCAGCGCACCAGCCGCGCGGACTCGCCGCTCATCGTGAAACCTACGCAAAAAGAAAAAGGCTTCAACGAGCCGACGGACTCCGTGGTATGGAGCGCCTGCCTGGAAGCCGGTCTTGCGCCTGATGAATTTATTCTGTGGAACATTTTCCCCTTCCACCCTTACAAAAAAGAAAATTTCCTCTCCAATCGCACCCCCAGTGATGAAGAACTCGCCATCGGCCTCACCTTCACCAAAGAACTCATCGCCATGGCAGGGAATCTCCCCCTCTTCGCTATCGGACGGAAAAGTGAAATCACCCTCGCCAATGCAGGCCTCTCCGCCACAGGCCTCCGCCATCCAGCCAATGGGGGAGCGAATATTTTCAGGCAGCAGCTGAAAGAAGCGCTGCGCTAGTGCCACGTAAGGCTAATGCGTACATAGCGGCAAAGCTTCTAGCTGCTGGCTGCTAGCTGTTAGCCGGCTAGGAAAACAACTCACCGATACGCCAAGTGCGTCCCGCATTTAACGGAAACGGTATTTTGTTTGCTAACCGCTAATTGCGCTGACCTTGTGCGTATAACGCTTAACAGTGAACTTGTAGCACTAGCCTACTAGCAGCTAGCAGCCAGTAGCTAGAAGCTACACCATCATGTACGCACTGGCAGATACAGCACTAGCCCCGCTCTCCGGCGCAATCATGTAAAAAGCAATCCTCCGCATGAGACTCTACCACACCCACGGCTTGCAGGTAGGCGTAGATGATCGTGGTGCCCACATATTTCATGCCTCGTTTCTTGAGGTCTTTCGAAACCGCATCGGATAAGTCTGATGCGGTTTTTCCTGTTTCATGGATCGTCTCGCCATGGGTGAAGTGCCACAAATAGGCATCAAAGGTGCCCCACTCTTTTTGTATCACCAGAAACACCTTCGCATTTCCTATGGCGGCACGGATTTTAAGTTTATTTCGAATGATTCCTTCATTTCTCAAGAGGCGCGCCACGTCTGCTTCGCCATACCGGCTGATAGCCAGCGGGTCAAAGTCATCGAAGGCCTTGCGGAAATGCTCGCGGCGATTCAAGATCGTTTCCCAGGACAGCCCCGCCTGGAAGGACTCCAAGAGAAGCATCTCAAACAGCTTCCCGTCCTCATGGACCGGCCGCCCCCACTCTTCATCATGATAGGCCACATAGAGCGGATTCTTCGGATTCGCCCAATGGCAGCGTGCTTTATGGTCGAGCCATTTCATCATTCTCCTCCTCTAAATAGTAGTCGGTGGTCGGTAGTCGGTAATCAGGGCGCATTTCCCGCCATCCATACATAGCGAGATTACCGCTAATTACTGGCCACAAAACCGACAGCATAAATCATTGAGATGTTTCCCTAAAAAATATTTCCTAAAACCGTGTAAAATTTCCAAATCTCACGACAGTATATATTGGAGAGAGGAAATGTTCCTCCCGGGAGCCAAGGCTCTTCTTCCTACGAGATTCCCTTCAGCGCAGACCCTAAGGGAAAGGAGATTTCAAAGGAAAAGAGCGGCGGCAGATCAGGAACCTTCCTCCTCCCTCCCAAAGGCGTGCTAGCCGCCTAAAGGAGAAAAACAAAAACAAAGCCAATCAGGCCCTCAAAAGGTCAAGTGTCTATGCCGACTCTTCTGGACGACAAGCAGTAGCACGAAGTTTAGGCGGGCTCGCCCGTCATGAACCGCGAAATGTGCTGGCGCCGATTCCACCGCTTCATCATAGCACCTCTGACCCATCGGGCCTTTTTGTCGTGCCTGGAATGTTCGCACCAGCATCCTTATCCCTTATCCCCTATCCCTTGCCCTGCAATCTCCATAAACCGCACCAAAGGTTTCCAGTCTCCCAATTCTTTTCTGTAGCCGAAGGAAATCTGCTGGGAAGCGTGAGGAAAGTGGATAATATATAAATTGGCGAGGCCCTCTTCTTTTAGAATCTTCCGCGCTTGCATTTCGGAGCAGAAGACGGCGCCGTAGCCCATGCGCGAAAGGTCCAGCAAGAGTTCCAGATTGTTTGACGCCACGCGGATAGGCGGCTCTATGCCCATCTCTGTGAATAACAAACGTCCCGCGCGACCGGGCACTGATTCATTGTCGGTCATCAGGAAAGGGCAGTCAGAAAGCAGCGACAACGCGCTGCCATCGTTTTTCGCCATAGCTTCTTCCAGGGCGCCTTGCTCCTTCACCAGCGAGCGGGGAAGGAGGAGCACGATTTCCTCTTCATAAAAGGGCACGATTTCTATTCCCGGCAGAGGCTCGGTGAATTGGGCGATGGTGAGGTCGATATCCCCTTCCATGAGCTTTTTGCGAAGCAGATCATTAACACCCTCGATGAGTTCCAGGTGAATCCCGGGATAGGCCTTCCCATAGGCAAGAAAAATATCCGGCAGAATCACCCGCGCCCGGTTGTAGGACACGCCGAGCCGCAAAAGACCGGTCTTCGCCGCTGCAGCGTCTGCCATTTCTTTCAGGAAATCATCGGTCTTGCGGCGGATGCTCATGGCATTTCTATAAAACACCTCTCCCGGCCAGGTAAATTCCAAGGGAATCCGCCGGATCACCAGCCGGCAATTCATTTCTTTTTCCAGCATGGCGATATGAGCCGACAGAGTCTGCTGTGTGATATGCAGCCGCGCCGCCGCCTTCGTGAAGCTCCCCTCCTGCCGAAGAGCAATGAAGTAATCAATACTATTATAGTTCATAGCTCCCTCCTTACAGTTTCTATTTGTACTATATACACTTTTTAACAGTTTTGCAACGAGAAGTCTCTTCGTTATAATAGGATTCGAAAG
>CAVHZP010000016.1:0-17721 GCA_963640485.1 bacterium
TAATCACTAAACCTCACAAGTAGCTCCGCACCACATCATACACTCCTCTAAGGCTCCCGTAGTAGAATCCCTCCTGCGAGAGCGCGTAAAGGATTTTGCTAATACCGCAGAAAAGGGTGATGGCGAGGCACAGGAGGCACACGCTTTTTTCTTTCCATTTCCATGGCTCCGCCTCTTTCCCTTTGGCCAGGAACAGGCCGCGGCTGGTGACAGAGAGGGCAAGAGTCGACGAACGGCGAAGGCAACGGGCGAGCAGGGGCTTCACCATATGCGGGATATGAGTGAGCACCTGGCGGCGGCCTTTTTCACTGCCGCTTCGAAGTTGCAGCGCCACCATCACTTCCCCTGCCTCTGCCGCCAGGACCGGGAAGAAGCGAATCGCCGTCACCAGCATGAAAGCCGCCTGGGGAGACATATTCCAGGACGTGAGGCCTTTTAAAAGCTGCCGGGGATCGCTGGTCCAGCACACCAGAAGCCCCAAGGTAATCATGGATACCGTACGCATTCCCTGGATGGCGCCGTAAATAATACCCTCCCTATACATATAGAGCCCGCCGGTGAGACTTCCTAAAACCGGGAAATCCGGAGAAATCAGCATCAGAAGCGGCGTTCTGGGATTCTGCGCAAAGAATAAGGCCTGGCTGGCAATGGAGCCCCAAAGGCCCAGGAGGATAAAGACCGCCAGCACCCGCCACTTATAGAAAGGCGTCCTCGCCAGCAAGTGAAAGAGCAAAGTCATCGTGAAGAGGAGGAAGAGTGTGCGCCCATTATCCACGATAATCATCATCAGTGCATAGGCGAAAAGAAAGGTGAGCTTCGTGCGGCCATCGAGTTCCGTGAAAAAAGAATGCCCATCGCCGCCTTCCCACAGCTGCCTAAAGGACATGATCCATCACCTCTTTCACCGTGATACAAGGCTCGATACCCAGCATTTCCGAAAGCGTCACCATCGGCGGAATCGAGAGGCCGCTCTCTTCCATGAGATGGTGGTTACTGAAAATGTCATGCACCGGCCCATGGGCCAGGAAGCGACCTTCTTTCAGAAGAAACACCTGGTCCGCCAATTCGCTGGCCAGTTCGATGTCATGGGTGCAGAAGAAAATCGTCCGTCCCTCTTTCGCCGCAAAGCGGAGGAGCTCCTTGATTTCCGACAAACTTTTCTGGTCCTGCCCGGTGGTAGGTTCGTCCAGGAGCAAGAGATCGTTATCCTTCCGCGCCAGCATGGCCCCCAGGACTACACGAAGCCTTTGGCCCTTCGAGAGAGCCAGGGGAAAATCATTCCGGTAGTGCCGCACATGGAGCCGCCGCATCAGGGCGTCCAGCTCCTCTTCGGTGATGGTTTTGTTATTCCAGGTGAGCTCCTCCCTCACCGTATCCGTCAGAAGCATGAGGTCCGCCTCCTGGCGCATATAGCCGATATGGTGGCGCTGCCGCTCCGCCGGTTTCCCAAGAAGGAGGATGTCCCCCTTCGTCGGCGTATCGAGGCCCGAGAGAAGATTCATGAGCGTCGATTTCCCGGCCCCATTGAATCCCATGAGCGCATTGATGGTGCCCTTGCGGATGGCAAAGGACAGGCCTCGAAGGGTCTCCTTGTCAGCGCCATTATAGCTATAGCGAAGCCCCTTCCCTTCCAGGATGATGGGCCCCACCTCTTTCTTCTCTTCCCGCGGGATTTCCCGCCGGAAACGGATACCCGCCTTTTGGATTTCCTCGGCCACAATTTTCCCGTGCCCCGAGAGACGGGGAAGGCCCAAAAGCCGGGAGAGTTTCACCGCCTGCGGCTCCCGAAGTCCGTAAGCCTCCGTATCTCCCAGCGCCTTCCAGGCCTCTACGGTAGCGCCGTCGTAAATAATTTTTCCTTCATACATACAGCAAAGCCTGGGGAAATAGCGCGCCAGCTCATTCACCCGGTGCTCCACCACAAGGATGGTCATATGATCTTTTTGGTTCAAGGAAACCAGTAGCTCCAGGAAATCTTTCACCCCCTGGGGATTCATCTGGCTCACCGGTTCGTCGAGAATGAGGAGTTTCGGGTGGGTCACTAGAATCGATGCCAGGGCGAGGCGTTGCCGCTGGCCGCCGGATAGCGCATGGATGCTCCGCGCCTCCATACCGGAAAGCCCCGTCTTTTCAAGCGCCATGGCCACTTCTTTCGCAATGATTTCCGGTGCTTCGCCGCGATTTTCCAACGCAAACCCCACTTCGTCGCCCACAGTCATGGCAAAAAGCTGGTCATCCGGCGTCTGGTACACCGTCCCCGCCAGAAGCCCGATGTCTTCCGCCGTCATAGTGGATACATCCCGACCGGCCAGGAGGATTTTCCCGGTGAGGAGGGACTCACCTTCTTCGAGAAGTCCCGTGATGGACTTGATGAGCGTCGATTTCCCGCAGCCCGAACGACCGGCGAGAAGCACCATTTCCCCTTCGGCCATAGACAGATTCACATGGGAGAGAGTCTCTCTCTTACGGGACAGGTAGCGACACGAAAGGTCCTGTATATCCAGTATCATGATCCCATCACCTGCTTCAACCGGCTGCCCATGCGGTAACCCATCCAGCTGCCCAACGAACTATAGAGGAGCCCATTCATGATCATGTACAGCGCGATGAACCAGTCCGCATAGTACAAGCGATAGAAAAGCATGAGTTGCTCCATATTGATAAATGTAATCACCGCGTCAGCCATGCCCATGAGGAAGCAAATCCCCATGGCGTAGGGCGCCGTGAGTTCTTTCTTTTTATAGAAACCGGCGAGCGCCAATGCCGCCTCGATGATGACAATGGACACGGCGCAAATTAAAATCCCCACCGGCGTCACCCGGCCGAAAAGCACCGCCGAGAGCATCCAGCGCATGAGGAAAAAGAGCGCCGCCACCCCGGGCCGCCGGAAAAGAATGAGCAGCGACACCAGAAGAAGATACTGCACCACCCCGGAGAGAAGCCCTGTCACCAACCCTGAGAAAGGGCCCAGGAGCACGTGGAGAAAATCACCAAGAAGCGTCACCGGAACCACTACGCCACCGAAAGCCATGGCCGCAAAGAGAGATACCGTAATATCCCCCTTTGCTCCCAGAGAAAGGATACACCGCTTCAAAGGGCCAATGGCGATAATCACCGCCAGGAGCGAAAGCCCGGCAAAGCCCAGCGTGAAAAGTCCCACACTCCGCTTCTTTACCACATGGAGCGGCATCTCCATCACTCGCTCCGACGCCCCATCGTAAAGGGTCATCCGAAGCGTATAGTCCCCTTCCGCTAACGCGAAAGGATTCACATAGAGCGGCACCACGGCAGTCTGTATCTTATTTCCTGAAAGCGACAGCGCTGCCTCCGTGGCCCGACTTGTAAGGTCCACCGCGCCATCTTCCGCCGCCGCCATGAGTCCCGGCAGCGTTTCGCCGCTGGCGCGGTCCACCAATTCCGCACGGAAATGAATGGTTCGCACATCTTTTTTCGGATTTCTCATATCCAAAAGGAGATAGCTATTGGGCTTCGCCAGGAGCCCCTCCCAGTCCACACCCCGGCCGCCGGTGAGGCGATTCTTCATATTCTCCAGCGTCACATCCGGCACCACCAGAGTCTCCTTCTCCTCCCGGGCGTCCCGTTCGCCGTCGGCATTCGCAGGAAACACCACCGACTGCACATACCAGGAGTGCTGCGCCTGCGCCGTCTTCCCCTTCTCTTCTTCTGCTGCGCCGACGGTAAAGGAAATCCGCTTCTCCATCGGCGTCTCGCCTGCCGTCAAGGTCACAGGAAATACGTAATCCCCCGGCGCGAGACTATCCGCGATGGAAATCGGAATCGCTGTGAATACTTCCCCATAGTTTGCCGGCAGCGTCCAGTGGATCCGCACCTCGCGGCCCTCCACCTCCCAGCCATCACCGGGAAGCGCCGAAAGTCCCTCCGGCAGCGAAATCAAAATCTCCCCCGGCTCCTCCGGTGCCCCGAAGTGCTGCACGCTCACATAGAGCAACTGACTACTCCCCGCGTGTGCCACCGGCACTTCGTCCTTCGAAAGGGTGTAAGGAAATACCGCCGTGAGCACCGACTCCGCAAAAGAAGGAAGCGGCACCACCAGCGCCACAAGTAAACACAAAGAAAAAAGCCAACGAAAAAGCATACCCGCCTCGCCGATTTCATGAATTACATAGAAAAGCACGAAAGCTTTCCTTATAACTTCTTAGAGAATGATGAATTTATATGAAAATTATACAAAAAAAGCGAATCTCCTTCAAGACTCGCTTTTTTATCGTTACCGCTATTACTTTTTCTCTCGCACAATAAACAGTTGCCTTTTCTTCGTTTCCAGATAAATCTTCGCCACATAGAGCCCCATAATGCCCAGCGCCAGCAGCACCAGGCCCCCTAAGAGCGTGATGATGCACACCAGGGACGGCCAGCCGGCCACGGGGTCACCGTAAAGAAGCGCGCGCAAGAGGATGAAGGCAAGGAACAGGAACGAAACGAAGCACATGAGGAGCCCCATCACAGAAGACAGATAGAGCGGCGCCGTGGTGTAAGCGAGGATCCCTTCCATGGAGTATTTGAAAAGTTTCCAGAAGGACCACTTCGTCTCGCCGGCGCTTCGCTCCACATTTTCATAGGAGAGCCACTTGGTGTGAAAACCGACCCAGCTGAAAATGCCTTTGGAGAAACGGTTGTATTCACCATCGGCCAGAATGGCGTCCACCATCGGCCGGCTCATGAGGCGATAGTCTCTCGCGCCGTCTACGATTTCCGTATCCGAGAGAGAATTGATGAGCTTGTAAAACAGCCGCGCGAAGAAAGATCGAACCTTCGGCTCCCCTTCTCTCGTACTCCTCCGGGTGGCGGCGCAGTCCCAGTCCCCTTCCGGGTCGTGAACGATATCCCACATGGAAGGCAGTAGCGAAGGCGGATCCTGCAAATCCACGTCCATGGTCACCACCCAGTCCCCCTTTGCCATCTGGAGGCCTGCGTAGAGAGCCGCCTCTTTCCCGAAATTGCGGGAGAAGGAAATGTAATGCACATTCCCATCGGAAAATCTCTGCAGCCCACGCAAAATAGACAGGGTCCCATCGGAACTCCCGTCATCCACGAAACAGTATTCAATTTCCGCCGGAATCTGCGCGCTCACCTTTTCCATGGTTTCATAGAAAATCGGTATCGCCGCTTCCTCATTGTAGCAAGGCACTACAATCGATAATGTTTCCATAATTTTCCCTGGTTGGCAATCTGTAATCGTAAATAAGGTGTGATTACCGTTGGTGGGTTAGTAGTCAGTAATCAGTAGTCAGTGATCAGTACGCTTTTTCCGCCATGCATACATACCGATAAAACTGCTATGTATGCATGGCGTTAATCGCGGCCTAACTACTGACTACTGATTACTGATTACTGATCACTAAACCGCTAGGCAAACACCCTCTAACTTAGTATCCATTCACCTGGCTTACCACGCGGAAATGGCCTACATCAAAAGCTGCACAAATGGCATTATAGAAAGGTCCCATCAGCATGGTGCGGTAGATTTCAGACTTGGCGATGAGCATGAGGCGACCGGTATCGTAGGTGATACGAATGACGCCATTTTCGATATATTTATCAAAATCCTTTTCGGACATGGAGGCTTTCAATTTTTCCAGCGCTTCCTTTACCGGGCCTTCTTTGTATTCCTCTCTCTCAGTCACCGGAATCCAGCGGATTTCATAAATTTTGCTGGTATAGCCTTTCGATTCTGCAGAATACCGTTTTCCTGCTTCCATTTCTTCCATAGTTGACACCTGTCCTTTTCAAATATTTTCATGCATTACGATAATTATAGCAGGTATGAGGGGAAGTGTTCAAGATGGGACTAGAGGGTTAGTAATCAGTGATCAGTAGTCAGGCCGCATCTCCCATTATTCACACATAACGAATCTCCCTTCTATGTGGAAATAACGTTAATCGCGTCCTGATTACTAACTACTAATTACTGACTACTAAACCACCAGCGTTAAAAGGCTCCCTTTTACACTTCCCCTCGTTCCTCCAGACTCACATAAATCCCATCGCCGATGATCACATGGTCCAGGACTTCCATATCCAGGAGTTTCGCGGCGGCGGCGAAGGTGCGGGTGAGCTCGATGTCCTCCGGCGAAGGTTCGGGGTAACCGGAGGGATGGTTGTGCACGAGGATAAGGCCGCTGGCTTTGTAGCGAATCGCCCATTTCATAGCTTCCTTAATATCTACCGGCGCAGCGCTGAGGCTGCCGATGGAGATTTCCTTGTACCCCAGCAGTTTATTTTTCACATTAAGGAAACACACGAGGAAATGCTCCTGGGTCTCGTGGCGCAGTTTCTCCATGAAATAGTCCGCCACGTTTTCCGGCATACTGAAATCGGGAAGTTTTGTCTTCTCGTACTTCGTCGCCAGCCGCCGGCCCAGTTCTACAGCAGCGCAGATGGTGACGGCTTTGTCGGGGCCAATGCCATTGATGGTGGTGAGATCCCGCCAGTGAAGGTCGCTGAAGCCATTGGCGCCGGCTCTGTCTTCTATTTCCTTGAGCACGTCCTGCGCCAGCTCCATGACAGAGTGGCCTTGCCTTCCGGTACGCAAAAGAATCGCCACCAGGTCTGTCAGCGTGACCTGGTCCGGCGATGCCTGAAACCGCTCTCTCGGTTTATCTTCACTTCGCATTTCTTTGATCAGCAAGGCAGCGCCTCCTTTTTAGAACTTTTTATATAACCAGGCAGCCACCAGAATCCCCAGGATACTGATGAGATTCGGCGCGAAACGGATACCGAAGTGAATCTGCATGATGCCCAGATTCAGGGAAATCTTCTCGATGTCAAAGATTTCATAGGTATCCGTCAGGAAAGGCATGAGCCCCACCAGATTCACCCCGCTCATGAGCTGCCCCAAAATGCCGCCGATCAACGCGCCGGCAGCGAGAAAAAGCATAAGAGAAAAAAATCCTTTAGAAAATCGCATACACTGCTCCCCGGTTTAAAATTCACTGCCCAATGCAATCTGACCCGCCAGGCGCTCCACCAGCGCCTTCCCGGTCTCATCCTGGCTGCGGTACTGGTAAATCACCCGCCATACCACATCGTTCTGTGTGAAAATGTACTCCTTCACCGTGAGCGGCGTCTGCCGGCCCTTTGCATTTTCCGTGAAAGAAAACGTGAGCTCGTGGGCCTTTACGGTGCCCAGGGTCGTTTCCTTCGCGTCGGTCTTCACATTCGTGAGATTCGGATTGTTCTCCAGAATCCCCGCCGCCTGTGCCACCAGCGTTTCCTCCGTAAGTCCCTCGGTTCTCTTATTTCCCGTCACCAGGAGCTGCATATTTCCATTATGCCCCTCGGCATGCACCACCTGCGCATCCCGCGCGCCAAGATCCACCTGCTTGCCATCGGAAATCAGTTCGAACGGCGTCGTCACAGTGATGGTGCTGTTATCACAGTGAATCCGGTTCTTCCCGAACACAAACTGATCATCAATGCTATGCCCGCAGCCGGCAGAGAGGGAAACTAACGCAAACAGCGATAGCGATAAAAGACAATTCTTTTGCCAATGTTTCATATGATTTCATTCCTTTAGGAAATATAATTGAGCAGAGTGCGATAGAGATTTTGTAATCGGTGGTCGGTAGCCAGTAGTCAGGACGCTTTAAACCATCTTTGTCACTATCTCTATTTCCCGCTACCTCAACTTCTATTTCATTAAAATTTTCCTCTATTATAGCATAGCAGGAAATCCCAGGGCAGAAAATTTGGTATAATTTGGAGAAAAGACGCAAGGTATATCTCGAGAAATAAAGCATAGCGACCAAAAGTGAGGAGTTAGGAGGGAGGAGTGGTAGTGCGCCGCGTCAAATTATATAGCGGCGCAAGTTTTGAAATAGTAAAAACGCTTTTCGCTACTTCCCCGCTACCGTTCTCCGTTGACCCTCGAACCATTTTCTGCCCCATTTAACGATAGCGGAAAGCGCGTCCTGATTACTGACTACTGACCACTGATTACTGATCACCAAACCGATAGCGTTAAGCAATCCGAATCGCCTCGAAAGGAACTAATCCCATGAATCCCATGCCCCCTTCCCTCATCGGCATCACCGCCGAATGGAATCCATTTCATTTGGGCCACAGCGCCATGATTTCTGAAATCAAAGCCGCCTATCCCAATGTGCCCATCATCGCCATCATGAGCGGCGCCTTTGTGCAGCGCGGCGAGCCGGCGCTTTTGGATAAATGGAGCCGCGCCCGCTGGGCCGTCGAGCATGGCATCGATGCGGTGTTCGAATTCCCCGCCCTCTATGCCCTCCAAAGCGCTGACTATTTCTCCCAATACGCCGTGGACATGCTGGCAGCCCTAGGCGCGTCCCATGTGGCGTTCTCCACTGAGTCTCTCTCGAAAGAAGATCTCCTCACCGCTGCCGGCTGGTCGGTGTCGAAAGATTATGAAGCCGCGCTCCACGGATACATTCAGGAAGGCGCCACCTATGGCGAAGCAGCCCAGCGCGCCATGGCGCTTTGCTCGCAGCGCCTTTCTGCCGAGTCCACGCAGCCAAACAATCTCCTGGGCCTTCGCTACACCGCCCGCATTCTTCGCAAAAAATATGCCATGGACATTCTTCCCATTCACCGGGACATGGAGCATAACATTTCCGCCTCCATGGCACGAGAGGAACTCCTTGGAAATAAGGAAACCGCCCTCCTCACGCCCGCTTGTTGTGAAGAAGCACGCAAGCTCATGAAAGAAGGCTCCTACACCGATCCTGCCCGCTACGAAGACGCATGTCTCCTCAAAAGCCGCATGCTTTCTCTCGCGGACCTCTCCGCCTCCGGTCTTTTCACCGAAGGTCTGGAACACAAGTGGCACAAAGAAAGTGAGCGACATACCTACAGCGCCATGATTTCTGCCATCAAGAGCAAACGCTATCTCCACAGCACGCTGAAACGAACCGGCGCAAAACTTCTTTTGAGCGAAAGCGTCCCCTCCCCTTTCCTCGCGCCTCCCGCCCCCTGCTACGCCCGCCTCCTGGCGCTTCGGAAAGAAAAAAGTTTCCTTCTACGAAATATGCCTCTCCCCATCGTCACCAGCGTGGCGAAAGCGATGAAAGCGCTTCCCGCAGAGGCTGCCACCATGCTTGCCATGGATATTCACGCCCAGGATATGCAGAGCTGGTGCATGGCAAATCCGATGCACAGGGACGGGCGGAGGGATTATTACACGTCGCCTATCATTGTTTAGGGATAAGGGAAGAGGGGCACCGAAGGGCGGGTGATGCCCACAAAAGTAAGAGTCAGCCAGCGGCAACACTACCAGCCCGCCTTATTTCCCGATTTCCTTTACATCTTGCGGAAAATGAATTATTATAAATGGATATTATATAATATAAGAATACTAACGATTTTCAGGAGGAACCCACATGGAATTTAGCGAAGAATGGAGCTGGCCTATTGCGCTGGCCTTTATTTTATACCTGGCAGGCATGATGTCCATCGGCCTCTACTACTCCAGGCAACAGAAGAACCTTTCCTCCTATATCTTAGGGGATCGCAAGATGGGTCCATGGCTCACGTCCATGAGCGCCGAGGCGTCAGACATGAGCGGCTGGATGCTCATGGGGCTTCCGGGCTACGCCTACCTCCACGGGCTGTCCGCTTTCTGGACCGGCATCGGCCTCATCATCGGCACCTGGGCGAACTGGCTTCTGGTTTCCAAACGGCTTCGCAACTACACCGAAGTGGCGAACAACAGCCTCACCATCCCGGACTATCTGTCGAACCGTTTCGAAGATAAGAAAAATGGCCTCCGCCTCATCTGCGCACTGTTCATTATTCTTTTCTTCATCATTTATACCTCTTCCGGTTTCGTGGCTGCCGGCAAACTTTTCAATACCATCTTCGGCCTTCCCTACTTCGAATCGCTTTTGATCGGCGCCTTCGTGGTGGTTTTCTACACCTTCCTCGGTGGCTTCTCCGCTGTCGCTCTGACAGATCTCATCCAAGGCACCATGATGTTCTTTACAGTCCTCTATGTACCGGTGGCCGCTGCCATTGCGTTGGGCGGCCCGGCGCCTACCATGGAAATCCTGTCCAAAGAAGGTCCGGACTTCTTCTCCTTCTTCCCTGACTCCACCGGCATGGGCGCTCTCATCGTCATGATGGTTTCCTCTCTGGGCTGGGGTCTTGGCTACTTCGGTCAGCCTCATATCCTGGTGAAATTCATGGCCATCGGCGACGCAAAGGATTTGAAGAAATCCACCCACATCGCTATGACCTGGGTGCTCCTCTCCCTCTCCTTCGCCATTGCCATGGGCGTCATCGGCAAAGCGTACCTCACCACACCTCTGGAAAATGCAAACGCGGAGCGCGTCTTTATTCTCATGGCGGAGTCCCTCTCTGCACCCTTCATCACCGGCATCATCTGGTCGGCAATTCTGGCGGCTATCATGAGCACCAGCTCCTCGCAGCTCCTGGTCACCTCGTCCGCCGTCTCCCGCGACCTGTTCCAGGCATTTCTTTCTAAAGATGCTTCAGAGAAAACCCTCATCCGCGTGAGCCGTCTCTCGGTGCTTCTGGTTTCCGTGGTCGCTGTCTTCCTGGGCTCCGACCCGAACAGCTACATCTTCTCCATCGTTTCCTACGCCTGGGCGGGCTTCGGCGCTTGCTTCGGCGGCACCGTCCTCCTTTCCCTCTACTGGAAACGAATGACCCTGAAAGGCGCTTACGCCGGCGTCATCGTTGGCGGTCTCACTGTACTCATCTGGAAACAATTCGCCTGGTTTGACCTTTACGAACTGGTTCCCGGCTTCTTCTTCTCCATGGCCGCCATCATCATCGTGAGCCTTTTGGATAAGGAGCCATCGGAAACAATCCGGGAGACCTTCGAAAAAGCGATGGCATTATCTAAGTAGTTAATACGCTATGGGCTTAGTAATCAGTAATTAGTAGTCAGTGGTCAGGACGCAATTAACGCCACACTAACAGGGCGCATTTATCACTATGTGTAAATAGCGGTAAATGCGCCCTGATCACTAATTACTGATTACCGATTACTAACCACTAATTACTAAAAGGAGACAATTTATGAAAAAATTCCTTTTCGCCCTGCTCGCCGGGCTTTCCCTCTCCTCTTCCGTCTTTGCCATGGACGCAGAGACATTGATTTCCCAGCCGGAGCGATATCGCGTGATTTACGCCCAGGGAAATGAGACCATCTACGCCGACATGGAAAGTCTCTCGGGGCAGCAGACCATGGACTATCCCAGCAGCCTGGAAAATGTGAGCTTCACTGCCTATGTGGAAACTTACAAAGAGGCGCTGGATCCCTTTGATTTCGAAAATAAAACACTCATCTCCTCTATCCGCGAATTCAAAGTAGATATTTCTGCGGACAAAAGAGAAAATCACTACACCATGGACCGCGCCCTTCTGGCGAAATACGACGCCAAAGGAAATCCCCTCCCCTGCTATGAGAGCCTGAAAGAACTCGCAGCTAGTAGCAAGCTTCCCGGTGAGGCGAAGGAGCTCTATGTGAGGTTGAAAAGAATGGGCTAGAAGTTTAGTAATCAGTAATTAGTGGTCAGTGCTCAGGACGCATTTCCCGCTTATTCACACATAGTGCAATTACCTCCCTGTTGAAATAACATCAATCGCGCCCTGACTACTGATTACTAATTACTGATCACTAATAATAAAACGAGCCACGAAACTGACGTTTCGTGGCTCGTTTTGTTATTCATAATGCAATGCATCGATAGGATTGAGTTTCGCGGCTTTCTGCGCCGGGTAGAGGCCGAAGATGAGGCCGATGAGGACGGAGAAGACGAAGGATCCTACGATAGGCATAGCTGTGAGGAGGGTGGAGAGCTCGCTAATATGAGGAATCAGGAACGCGATGCCCACGCCCAGAGCGACGCCCAAGAAACCGCCGGCGAGGCTGACGGTGATGGATTCGATGAGGAATTGCACGATAATCATGCGATAGGTGGCCCCCAGGGCTTTACGAATGCCGATTTCCTTGGTACGTTCCGTGACGGAGACCAGCATGATATTCATGATGCCGATGCCGCCGACCAGAAGGGAAATGGCCGCGATGCTGCCCAGGAAAATGGTGAGGGTCTGGGTGGTAGACTCCATGGTTTTCAGCAAATCCTGGGAGTTCTGGATCGAGAAATCATCTTCCGCGCCGGTGGCGATGCGGTGACGGGTGCGGAGCAGGTTCGTCACGTCCGACTCGATTTGAGACAGGTCGCTGTCGCTATCACTGGAAATAACGATATTATTCACATAGGTGATGTGCAGCATACGTTCCTGCACGGTGCTGAAAGGACAGAGCACGCGGTCGTCCTGGTCCATAAAGGAGTAGCCTTTTTCTTCCAAAAGACCAATGACTGTGAATGGATCGCCATTGATACGGAGTTTCTGGCCGATGGGGTCTTCTTCACCGAAAAGGCCGGTGGCTACGGTTTTCCCGATGACTGCCACGCGGGCGCGGGCGTTGTATTCCTTTTCTGTCCAGAAACGTCCTTCCTGGGCGGAGAGGCTGGAGAGCGCCGCGTAGTCGGTGGTGCAGCCGTAAACGCGGGTGTTCCAGTTCTTATTTCCATTGACCAGAAGGTAACTGTTGGTGACCAAGGGCGCTGCATAGGTAATGTTCGGCAGATTTTTGATGGCCTGGTAATCCTTGTAGGTCAAGGTCTGCGTGGAGCCGGCGGCTGCGCGGACGCCGGGTTTTCTGCCGGTCCCCGGGGTGATGGTGATGGTATTGGACCCCAGGCGGGAAATATCATTTTTGATGGATTCCTGCACGCCATAGCCGATGGACATCAAGGCGATGACCGCCGCCACGCCGATGATGATGCCCAGCATGGTCAAGAGGGAGCGCATTTTGTTGCTCACGATGGAGCTCCAGGCCATGAGTATACTTTCGAAATAAATATTCGTCATAGCAAGTGCCCCCGGATGTCTTTACTAATATGGCCGTCCGAAAGGATCACGTGGCGGGTGGCGTACTCCGCCACATCGGGCTCGTGGGTGACGAGAATGATGGTCTTCCCTTCCTTATATAAAGAGGAAAAGATTTCCATCACTTCTTTGGTGGACTTGCTGTCCAGGTTCCCCGTCGGTTCATCGGCCATGATGATGGCGGGATCATTGATGAGCGCGCGAGCAATGGCCACACGCTGGCGCTGGCCGCCGGACATTTCTGCCGGCATATGGTCGATGCGGTCGCCGAGACCCACGGACTCCAGCATCCGCACCGCCCGGTCCCGTCTTTCTTTCTTGAACACATTGCCATAGATCATGGGCAGTACCACATTATCCAGAGCAGATAGCTTGGGCAGCAAATTGAAACTTTGAAATACGAAACCGATTTTCCGATTTCTTGTATAAGCCAGCCGGCTGTCGTCCAGCGTCGCCACTTCGTCTCCGTCCAGAAGGTAGGAGCCGCGGGTGGGACGGTCCAGGCAGCCTAAGATATTCATGAGCGTAGATTTTCCGGCACCGGAAGGCCCCATGATGGACACAAACTCCCCTCTCATGATGGAAAGGTCGATCTGCGTCAACACGGGCACTTCCTGTTTCCCTATGTAATAGCTTTTCCCGATATCGGTCAGCCGGATGACTTCCCGGGTATCCGCTTCCTTCTCAGCCATTACATCGGTCCTCCCGGTCCGTGGTGATTGTTCTTATTGGTCGGCGCCGCCGTCTTTTCCTGTGCCACCGTACCACTCACCACGATTTCCTGACCTTCCGTGAGACCGCTCAGGACTTCGATTTCCTTATCCGTGGAAATACCGGTGGTCACGTAAGTCTTCTGCACGTCTTTGCCGTCTTTCACATAGACATAGGAGCCTTCGGTGTCGCTGCGAATCGCCGTCACCGGCACCGTCAGAGCGTCTTTACTCTCTCTCCCCTTGATCACCGCACGGGCGGTCATGGACGGATAGAGGCCTTCGAGTTCCTTCCTATTGATATCCACGTAGACGGTGTAGTACACCACCGACGAAGAGGACGAAGAAGACGAGGAACTGGAAGAGTACTGTTTCTTAGAAATATCGGAAACGACGCCGTGGAAGGTTCTGTTCGGATAAGCATCGACGGTAAATTCTACGCCTTCGCCCACTGCCACTTCGCCGATATCGGTTTCATCAACCAAAAGTTCGATACGCATAGAAGACAGATCTGCCACCGACACGATGACCATCTGGCTGGAAAGCCCCTGAGAAACGGTCTCCCCTTCTTTCATGGGTTCGCCGATGACCACGCCGTCCATCGGTGAAACGATGACGGTGTCATTCACGTCTGCCTGGGCTTTGTCGTAAGCGGCCAGGGCATTCTGGTAATCCATGCGGGCATTGTCCATATCCTGGTAAGCAATGGCGCCCTGCTCATAGAGCTTATTCAGGCGGGTGTAGTAAGATTCTTTGTTTGCCAAAGTGTTCTGGGTCTGCTTCATGGTGGAAGTCAGCGCCTTGGACTCAATGGTCGCCAGCACCTGGCCCTTGGTGACCTGCTCATTCTGCTTCACGTACACTTTTTCCAACGTGCCCGAAGCCGTCGCAGATAGGTCGACGCTATTCACCGGCTCGATGGTGCCGGTGGCATCGATGGTGAGAGCGATGTTATCCTTGGTTACTTTTCCTAAAGTATAGCTCTCCTTCGTTTCTTCATGGCCCTTCTGGTACCAGGCATATCCGCCGCCCAAGGCCAACACAATCACAATGACTATGGCTATGATCGATTTTTTCCCCATAGTTTTTCCTCCTTGAAATACAACCGGCCGCCCGCCCCACAGCCCCCTTTTGTGCGAGGCTGGCTAGCCTAAAACGAGAAACAGGAAATAGTTTTTCTAGATTATAGCACAGATGGAGAAAAATAGGGCTTGGGGTTTTAGTAATTAGTAATTAGTGGCCGGTGGTCGGTGGTCAGGTGCCAGATTTCTGCCAATAAAAAAGGACCGCTTTCGCAGTCCTTTTATTTCTTATCTCACGCTCTTCACTTTCATGCGGCGTTCTAAGAGGCGCAGGCACATGGAAACGAAGAAGGTCATGATGAAGTAGTAAACCGCAACGATAACCAGTGGCGGGAACGGCTGGAAGCTGATACCCTGGATGGTAGTGGCGGTATACATCAGGTCGGCCATGCCGATGACGGAGACCTGAGATGATTCCTTAATCAAGGTGACGAATTCGTTACCGATGACAGGAAGAATATTTCTGATAGCCTGGGGAATGATGATGCGCACCATGGATTCCCATTTCGAGAAACCCAGGGACATAGCGCCTTCCAGCTGGCCCTTCGGGATAGACTGGATACCGGAGCGAACGATTTCACATTCGTAAGCGCCGGAGTTGATAATCAGCGCCAGGACGCCGGCGGAGAGTCGTTCAAAGTCCACGCCCATGATGTTGAAGCTGGGGAAATGGATGCCCAGGAACGGGAGCCCGAAGAATACCAGAGAAATCTGCACCAGTACCGGGGTGCCGCGGATGACTTCTACATAAACGGTGGCGATCCACTGGAGGATCTTGATGCCGGAAATCTTCATGAATGCCAGGATGATCCCCAAAAGGAGACCAAAGAAGCAGGATAACAAAGAAATGATGATGGTGATCTTCACACCGGACATAAATATGTCATTATATTTTACTGCTGTTTCTAAAACCATGTCCATAATTGCATCATCTCCTTAAATTTCGGCATGAATGAGGCGTTTCAGGAAGGTCTGTGTACGCTCTTCCTGCGGGTGGGTGAAGATATCCTCCGGATTTCCTTCTTCCACGATATAGCCTTTATCCATAAAAATGACATGATTCGAAACGCTTCTGGCGAACTGCATTTCGTGGGTCACCACAGCCATGGTCATGCCGCCCAAAGCGACTTCCTTCATGACTGTCAGTACGTCGCCAACCAGTTCCGGATCCAGCGCCGAAGTCGGTTCATCGAAAAGAAGCATCTTTGGCTTCATCGCCAAAGCACGGGCGATAGCCACGCGCTGCTGCTGGCCGCCGGAGAGTTCGCCGGGATAGTAATCGGCGCGGTCTGCCATACCTACACGGGACAGAAGTTCCATAGCCTCTTCTCTCGCTTCCGCCTTGGGGAGCTTTTTGATATGGATTGGCGCATACATCACGTTCTCGATGGCGGTAAACATAGGAAACAGGTTGAACGACTGGAAGACCATGCCCACGTCGCGGCGCAGCATCTTCACGTCTGTCTTTTCATTCACCTTTTTGCCATCAAACCAAAGTTCGCCACCCGTCGGCTGTTCCAACAGGTTCAGACAACGGAGAAATGTACTCTTCCCGGAACCCGATGGCCCGATGATGGTGCATACTTCCCCATTCTCGATTTTTACATTGATATCTTTCAGCACTTCGACTTTTCCGAAGGCTTTCTGTAAGTGTTTTACTTCGTAAACAACTTTTCTCTCTGCCATTTGCCTCACACCCTTCTACAATATTCAGATATTAGCATAAGTATACACTTGTGTCAATGATTTAGTAGTCGGTAGTCGGTGGTCAGTAGTCAGGACGTGATTAACGCTAATCAAACATCGAGGTTGACTCTGGCGAAAAATGCGCCCGACTACTGACCACCGACTACCGACTACTAAAATCCCCCTAAATTAAGGCTCCCCTACACTCCCCTTTACGGAGGGCCTGCTTGAAAAATTAAAGTGTTTCTCATGTTCTATTTACGATGATTTCTGAGAATGTTAAAATGATGCCATGATTTAAGAATGATTATCAAGTCATCATAGATTGTATCCATTAGGAGGAATACACATGAGCAAACAGGAAGAAATGCATGTGCATAGCTGCGGCTGTGGTCACTGCCACGAACACGACCACGTAGAAACTCACGCTCACGAGAATGATTCCCATCAGAATGATGAGGAGCATCATCACTGTCACGAAGAAGAACACGGTTGCCACTGCCACGACCATGACCATGAAGGTCACGACCACGGCCACGCATGTGGTTGCGGGCACGATCACGAACATAGCCACGAAGGTCACGACCACGGTCACGCATGTGCTTGCGGCCACGATCACGAACATAGCCATGAAGGCCATGACCACAGTCACGCATGTGGCTGCGGGCACGATCACGAACATAGCCACGAAGGTCACGACCACGGTCACGCATGTGCTTGCGGCCACGATCACGAACATAGCCATGAAGGCCATGACCACAGTCACGCATGTGGCTGCGGGCACGATCACGAACATAGCCACGAAGGTCACGACCACGGTCACGCATGTGCTTGCGGCCACGATCACGAACATAGCCATGAAGGCCATGACCACAGTCACGCATGTGGCTGCGGGCACGATCACGAACATAGCCACGAAGGTCACGACCACGGTCACGCATGTGCTTGCGGCCACGATCACGAACATAGCCATGAAGGCCATGACCACAGTCACGCATGTGGCTGCGGGCACGATCACGACCACAGCCACGAAGGTCACGACCACGGCCACGCATGTGGTTGCGGTCACGATCACGAACACGACCATGAAGATCATGACCACGGTCACGCATGTGGCTGCGGTCACGATCACGAACATGACCATGAAGGTCATGAACACGGCCATGCATGTGGTTGCGGTCACGATCATGGGCACAGCCACGAAGGCCACGACCATGTTGGCTGTGGTTGCGGCTGCTGCGAAGAAGTGGTGGAAGAACATCACGACCACTCTTCGGACCCGGAAATGGCCAAGTACAAAGACAATGCCA
>CAVHZP010000017.1:0-17353 GCA_963640485.1 bacterium
GTGCCTTGGGCTTTCAGTGTATCCGCGGTCAGCGTGCTGCCGGAGTTGGCCACGAGGTCGCCGCCGCTCACCGCTTTGGTGACTTCCATAGCGCCATCACTCCGGAGCGTCAGGTCGCCGGTCTCCGTGGAGAGCGAGGAGTCCCCGGTCCCGGCGGTCAACGTGCCGCCGGCAGTGATGGTGAGGTCACGGGTGACCCGCGCACCGTCGACTTTGGCATTTTCACCGGCTGTAAAGGCGAGGCTATTGGCGTACACCTCTCTGGCCGCTATGTCTTTGTCTGCAGTAATGGTGAAATGGGTATCCGCGCCCACTACATGACCTGCACTGGCAGAGTCCACCGTGACGCTGCCTTTGGATGTGATATCGCTGCTGCCTACAGAGAGGAGTTTTTGGATGGTGATGTCCTTGCCTTCGCCATTTCCGGTGACAGTGATATCCTTCGCTGCGTACAGTTCGCCGGCATTGATCGCGTCCGCAGAGGTGACGTGGATATCCTCCTTGCTATAGACTTTCGCAATGTCCATTTGGCCCTGGCTCTGAAGCGTGATATCCCCTTTCAGCGAGGAAATATCCCAGTCATCTTTCGCCGCTGTGCCATCGCCGGCTTTGAGTGCGCCGCCGGCAGTGACAGTGAGGCCATTGTGGTAAATGTCTGCGTAGTCCAGCTCCACATCTCCGGCGCCGGTGATGGTATTCACGGCGTCCGCGGTGCCTTCGGTTTCCCGCGCGCTCCCCACTAGAAGCTTCTTCACGGTGAGTTTGCCATTGCCGTAGTCGGTGATAGTAGTCACGCCTTTGGCGGTCTCCACCTTGTCTGCGGTGATAGCGTTTTCACCGGTCTCCCCTTCGGTGCCGGCGGTGAGGGTGATATCATTGCCGGCCTTCACGGTGGTGAGGTCCAGATCCCCGCCGTTGCTCTTGATGATGATGTCGGTGGCGGCGGTGAGGCCGGTGGCGGTATCACCGCTTTCCGCTCTTGTGCCGCCGGACACCGTCCCTTGGGCGCTGATGGTGAGACTGCCTTTATCCGCTATCGCCTCTTTCAAAGTGAGGCTGCCCCGGTCCACCTGCACCTGTGCGTTCAGGCCGGCATGGAGCTTCTCGATGGAAATGGAAGAATTGTCTTCGTCATGGACGGTGATTTCATTTCCCGCTTCCAATGTCGCATCCTGCAGCGCAGCCTGATTTCTTCCGGTGTAATGGATGTCCCCAGCCGCTTTGAACGTGGTATCCGTGATGCCGGCATCTTCCTTCTCGCTGCCGTCATTGGTGACAGTGAGGCTGCCTCCTTTGGCGGTGAAGCTTGCGCCATTGATGACGCCGTGATTGATGAGCGTTATGCCGTCGGCTTCAGGGGTTTCGCTGTCCTTATTTCCGCCGCCGGTAAAGGTAGGCGCCGTGGTATTTTCATCGGCTTTGATGACGCCTTCATCGGTGTTGTAAATCGTGAGCTTTTCAGAACCGCTGAACTTGCCCGCTGTGAGGGTGCCCTTATTGGTGATGGTGGTCAGGCGGCCGCCGATGTCGGTCTCTTCCGACGCGGTATCGCCAAAGAGCGTGACGTCCACCACATCGGCTTCCCGGTTTACCATAGGCTTGCCGCTTTCGTCAGCGGTGTAGCGGATCTGAATCTGCCCCGGCTGGGTGATTGGCGCCGCGTCGGGGTCCACATCGATCACCGTGCCCGTGGCTTTCAGCCCCATGGAAGTGGACGGATTCTTTGTCACCGGGTCGGTGATGCCCTTCACATTCTGCGCATTGAAGATGTAAATATTTCTACCTTCCACATTGAGGAACGGCGTGCCGATCTGCACCTCTCCCTCTTCGACACCGCTGTCGATACCGCTGACGGAGTAGAGGCTGCCCTTGTCCTTCATGTCGATGGTCACGTCGCCGTCAGAAGCGTAGACGGTGTAGATGATAAGGTCGCCATCCTCTTTGCTCACGGAGACGCCGTCCTTCGCCCGGGCGGTGAGGATGCCTTCGCCCCGGATGGTGACGTCGGAAATCCCGCCGTCTGCGGACTCCAGGACCAGGTTCTTCCCGGCGCCTACGCCGGCAGTGATGCCTGCCAGGTCGCCGGATGTCTTGAGCCGGAGCTCGTCACTGGAGTAGAAGGAGCTGCCCTTATGGAAAGCGCCGTTGGAGTCCAGATAGATGGCACCGGCATTGGCGTTGGCGGAAATGGTACCGCCGGTGACGCTGCCGCTCTCATCAGTGGTCTCCCGGGTGTCGGCAGTGATGGCATTGACGAAGGAAACGGTGACTTTTCCTTCCTTCTCGTCATAGCTGAAATCGCCGCGTTCGGCGCTGGAGAGCATCAGGAGCTCGGCAGCCGTGAGATTTTTGATTTTCTCTTCGGTGCTGATGTCGATCACCTGATCCGTGAGCTTCTGTCCGATGCTGCCGCTGCCGGAGACGATGACGCCGTCATTCTTCTTGCCTTCCGCGGAGAGGGACACCTGGGCGCCGGACACGTTGGGCGTGGTCTTCACGGTGAGGCGGGTGTCGGTGATACCTTCCTTGATGCCGCCGGGCACGAAGGTGATGAGGAGCTGCTCTGCGGACTTCGCCGAGTTCACCAGGCAATTTGCTTTTTCCTGTTGGCTGAGGAATTTGTCTGCCGCCAGGTCATCCACCGTGAGATCTGCATTCCCAAAGAGATTGCTATCGAGGCTATTGACGTAGTTCGTTACATCCTCTTCGGTCCAGGTGTCTACATGCCACTCGTTCAGCAGCTGGTTATAGCGCACCTGCTGGTCTTCGCAATACTTCGCGATGGCTTTGTCGTCATAGCCGGCCTCCACCAGCATGGCCCGGGTGGCGTCATCCAGCACATAGGTGCCATCTTCCACGTGAGACTTGAGAGAAAGGTACTGATTGTACTTGCCCTCCACGGTGGCCTGCATCTGCGCCTTCTGCTTTTCGATGGTGGCATCCGATTTCTCCAGCACCGCTTCCTTTGCCCAATGGAGCAATTTGTCCGCTGCCGACTGGTTCACCTGGTCCGTGAAATTGGCGTCCAGGAAGCTGCCTTCGGTTTCCAGTGCCACATTTCCTTTGCCGGAAATGACGCTGTCGATGTACATATCGCCACCGGCGAGAGCCCCATCCTTTTCGTACTGGGTATTGCGGATGTAAATATCCCCATTGGCGCGAGCGTAAAGCCCATAGGCATCATCGGTGCGATAGTAGAAATCGGTGCCATCCGTATCATCGGGATCCGTCAGCTCGGTAATGAGCGCCGTATGTCCCGTATCGGTTTCCTGGCCATAGATGGCATCGTCCGCCATAAGCTCGATGCGCCGCGCGCTGATGGCGGTGCCTTCCTTCTGGCGGATGCTACCGTCAGAGGCAATGGACGCGATGGTCTTGGCGCTGATATTTCCTACCGTCACCGCATCGCCCACATTCTCTTCCACACGCACCGCCACCTGGCCATTCTTGCTGGTGGCCGTGAGATTCTGGGCATTGGTCACGATGGCCGCGCCCTCTTTGCCTGCGTTGCCGCCGCTCACAAGGGTCAGGTCCCTGGTGTAGATGAAGCCTTTCGGGCTTTCCTGGATGATACTGCCATTTTCGGCGCCGGCGGTGAGGGTCATAGAGCCCTCGCCATTCTGCACCAGGCCGTTGATGCGGATATTGGTATCCCGGGTATTGGTGACGTTGATGACGCCGCCGTCAGCACTGCCGGTGAAGGAAATGCCGATGGGGTTGTCCGCTTTGATGGACGACTGGGTCACCTGGAGATCCGTCTTCTTCTCTACCAGCGTGTAGTTGTACTTCTTCGTGAGCCACAGGGTCCAGAAGGGGCGATAGGCTTCCTTGTAGAATCCCACCACCTGCTTATCCATGGTGGACGTATTGGTGGAGACTTTGTAGTCATCCGTATTGGTCTGGATGCTGCCATTCTGCCAGGCATTGGAAATAAAGGCGCCGCCATTGAGGGCTGTGGTCTTGCCCTGGGTGGTGTCGGAAATCTTTTCGCCCTGCTGCTCCATCTCTTCCACGGAGGGGTCGCGGTTATTGATGCCCCACCAGTCGAATTTGCTTCCGTCAAACTTGTACGTTGCGGTGTAGCTGGTCTGCTTTCCGGTCTGGTAATTGTACCAGAGCCCTTTGCCGCCGGCGGTATCGGGATTGTACGTGGCCGCGCCATCGTAGATGGTGGTAGAAGATTTTCCTGTGGCGGTGCCGTCATTGTACTCTTCCACCACCGCTTGGATCTGGCCGTCTTCGCCGCGGGTGTAAGTGGTCTTCCGTGTAATCTTGCCGGTCCCATAGTCCAGGTCGGTGATCTCGATAACCCCTTTCGCGCCGCTGCCGGTGGAGAGGCCCTGGAGCTCAAGATCTTTCGCCGAATCATTCACGATGGTGATATTTCCATAGCCGTCCCGGGCTTCCAGCTTCGCCTTGCTGGTGTCAGCGGTGGTATTCAGGATGGTGCCTACCAGAGAAATATGGCCGCCGCCGGTTTCCACATCATTCACCAGGAAGCTGTCGGCATCAAAGTCAAAGGTCAGGAGTTTCGCACCTTCATCAGAGAGGCCGTCGCCTTCCACGTGAACGATGACGGAGCGATCCGTCGGGAGCTGGTCCTTCGAAGTGACATAGACCTTCGTCTCTCCGCTCATGTAATAGAGCTTGTAATTTTCAGGAATATGGATTTTCACATCGGAGTAGCCGCTCTGGATTTTGGAATTGATATTGAGATAGCGGGCGCTGATGAAAATATTTCCATTGGCCGTGATGCCTTCGCCAACGCTATCTTTCTTCGCGCCGGTGTCCGTCAAAGGTGCGCCGCCGATATTCGTGACAGTGCCACTCTTCTCCAGGTCATAGGACTGGATGTAGTCGCCATTCTTCACTTCCAGATTCACCGTGCCCGAGAGAATGCTGCCCCGATTGTACATATCGCCGTACTGGCTGATGCCATGAACGCTGCCTCTGGGATTGTAAATATAGCCGGTGAGGTAGGTCTGCGACGGGCCGAAGACAGGCATATTTCCCAGGAGATGTTCATTGGGCGTGAAATCATTCTTGATTTCCACCGACGGCAGCTCCGTGGTGTCCCGGGTCTCGACGGTCCCAAAGCCCACGGACTTGGTGGCATCCACATTGAGGTTCTTGATGGCATTCTTCACCGTCTCTGCATCGCCGCGGAGGGCGGAATTGTTGAAATAAATCGTGCCGCCCTGTCCCGCGCCGCTGGTGCCGGCACTGCCGGCGATGGTGATATCGCCGACTTTGAGATTGTTCGGCGAATTGTTGGTGATGGCCACGCTGCCATCGCCGTGGGCGGTGAGGCTGCCGGTGCCGTAAACATTGTCTCCTTCCATGTCAATGTCGCCGAGCTGCGACGTGATGCCGCCCAGCTCCAGGTCATGGATAAGATAGTTGTAGCTTTCCTTGTGGAGAAGATAGTAATACTCTGTGCCTTCGGCCGCAGTCTTGGGATCCACCGCTTTGCCATCGGCATCTACCGCTTCCACCACATGGCCATTCAGCGTGAAACCGCCGGTGGTGGTATTTTCCACGCCACCATTGGTAAAGAATTTCTCTGTCGCGCTGATCTGCGTATCCAGCCGGGTGATTTCTGTGCTCTTTTCCCACTGGTCTTTCAGTGTGGAATAGTAATCGTGGAGACCCTCCAGCTCCTTCAGGTCCGTATCCAGGTCGCCGGCCTGGATAGAAGAAATGTCGGCGGAGTAGTAGGTGTTCCCCATTTCCTCATTGTGCTTCTTGACCGACGCTGCGTAAGCCGCTGCAGCCTTTGCATATTCGGTGCTGGTTTCGCCATAGTCTTTCTTCGCATCCATGGCCGCATTGTATTTCTGCAGCATATCCTCCAGCAGCGGCTCTTCCTTATCCAGGATATCGAGGACCGTATCCAAGCCTTTGATGGTCTCCTGCTGCTGCGTCTTCAATGTCTCCAGCTGGGTCTTGGCCGATTCGATTTCCGGCGTGCTCCCGGCATTTTTCACCAGGACGAAATTGCCCTTTTCATCGAGATACGCCAGGCCCTGCTCTACCATCTTCTGCTGCAGGAATTTCATTTCCGCTTCGTAACCCGCCTTGGCTGCCGGGTCCGCGCTGTATTCTTCCAGCTTCTGCTTCAGCGCTTCATACTGGTCATAGAGATCACTGCCGCCGGCGTGGCTGTTGCTGAAGCTGTAGGAAATATCCCCATTGCCGGAAACCGTAGTGACCCATTTGCCGGTGGCAGCATCGATGTGGCCGCCCATCTGGATGGTCTTATTTCTATGAATCCCGGTCTCGGCTTTGCCATTCACTTCCACATTGGCGGTGGAGTTCTTCACGGTCTTCCCGATGGAAACGCCTTCGCCAAAAATATCCTTGATGGAGTTCACCCAGGACTTGGTTTCCCCGTAGCCCCGGGCGGTGACGTCGCCGGTCTTGGCTTTGAGGGAAATATCCCGGTCACTCTTGAGATCTGCCGCGCCGGTCAAAGTGAGCTGCGCCTTGCCATTCACCGTGGCCGTGGGATCGTAGGTGTAGGACAAGGGAATCAGCGTCGCATTGAGCACGTCGCTTCGCGCCGTCACCTTCACAGTGCCCGTGGCACCGGTGGTGTCCCGGCCGGCGTGGATGGCAATATCCCCCTTCGCCGTCTCGGCGGTGCCGCCGAAGGTGGTAGTGAGGTTGTTGTTATAAGTCACTTCATTGGACGAACCGGCATGGCCGGCTGCGCCATAGATATCCACCATGGTGCTGCTGTCCAGTTCGGCGTCGTTCCGCGTGCCGATAGCAATGGAACCGCCGCGATAGGAGCTGGTATAGCTCTTGCCGCTGGGTTCTGCGTAGGACTCTGTGTGAGTCTCTTTGATTTCTTCCGTGTCGCCGGCTTTAAGATCCGCGCCGTCGCCTACGGTGACGCCGGTATTGGCGGTGACGGTATTCTTATTGTTCGCATAAGACGAGAGGATGGCCGCGCCGGTGGTCAGGTTCAAATCGTCTTTGGCAACCACTTTACTCTTCGCATGGATGTCGATGGCATTCCGGTCATAGAGCGTCACGCCTGCCGCTTTCTCTGCGTCCGTGAGGTCCGCTGCGTTGGCCTGGATGGTGACCTTCCCCAGATTCACATTCGTATCATGGGTGATGGTGGTCTCATTCACCACGCCGGCACCGGCCGCCAGGCCCGCGCCGCCTACCATGGCATTGGGGGTGTCGCCATCGCGCCATGCCTTTTCGGTGTCATTGGAGGCGAGAATCTTCGTCTCATCAGTGGTGGTGATGGCCGAGCCGTCGCCGATGGTCACATGGGCGTCCGACTTCACAGTGGCGCCCATCTGGCCGCCCATGCCGGTGAGCGCACCGGCAGAAATGGTATTCAACACTACATTGGCTGCATCCTGGTGGTCCGCGGTGATGGCGGCGGTCTTTGCGCGAAGCGTATTTCCGCTGCCGATTTCCACGCTAGTCACCTGGTCCTCGTCTACGAAGGCTGTCGCCACAGCACCGCTCACGACGCCGCCGGCACCGGCAGTAGCCGATGCATAGCCATTGAGGCCAAAGGCATGGTCCCCATCAATAGACGTCGGTTTCTTCATGGCCGCTTTCACGGTCAACACTTCATCCGCCGTGAGGGTGTTCGTATTTCCTATCACCACCTGGGCCTTGTCTTTCGAGTCCGTCTTCGCCACGGTGATGCCCACGCCGGCAAGTCCCAGACCCGCAGAAGTGGCAGTGGCTTTCAGGATCGGCGTATTTTCTGCGGTGATGGAAATATTCTTTCCTTCGATATTCGCTTTATTTCCGACCGTTGTCTTCGCCGTCACAGCAGACGACAAAGAGGTACCGGTGCCGGTGCCGCCGAAAGCCCCCACTGCAGCGCCCACGGCGCCGGCGATGAGGGTGGTGTCTGCACTGGCATCGATGACGATATCGTCCTTCGTCGTTTTGTCGCCGGTGATCTTTTTCGACTGGATCTGCACGCCGTCACCGATGGTGGTGAGCGCCTCGCCTTCGATGGAGCCATAAATCACAGCGCCATTCACCGCACCATAGAGCGCTGCCGTAGCGCCTACGAGAGCGCTATTCATGCTGCGGCTATTGTCCGAAGTGATCCGCACCGCTTCGCCGGCGGTGAGCTTGCTATTTGCGCCGATGGTGGTATGGACTTTGGCATTGTCATTCCAGGTGGAGACGGTGCCTTCAGCTGCTACGATTGCAGAAATCGCTGCGCCGCCTACATGGCTCTCCAGGTGATGGTCCGAGGATGCGGAAATGGAAATTTGTTTATCCGCAGAAACGGTGGCACTGTCGCCCACCTCTGCCCGGGTCGCCGTATCCGTGGTCACTCTCGTGACCGTAGCACCGGCTGAAACAAGGAGGCTGCCGGACACATTTCCCATCTTCTGGTCCATGGTGATGTGGTCGCTGGCGCCGACAGTCACATGGCCCACATCCACACCGGTGGCGCCGCCGATGGCCGCCAGGGTGCCTTTGTCCCCATCCAGTGTGGGAGCCGCAGTGGTGTACTCGGTAGCCAGCTTTTTCTTCACCGCCTCGAGCGCGCCGCTGTCATAATTGGTAAAGCCTTCGGAAATATTGGTATTCTTCAGCTCTTTATCCAGCCAGGCGGTGAGAGTCGTATCTGCGCCGCCGGCTTCGGCTTTCGCCGTGAGCGCTTTCTTATCGTCGTCGGTGAGATCGTTTCCGAAATTGTAAATCGAGAAACTTCCCGTGAGACCCACGGAACCGATGGACGCCGCCAGCGAGGTAGAGGAAATATCCTTCATCTCCTCTTTCGCGACTACAGAGAGCACGCCTTGGGATTTCACCGTGTTTGCATTTCCCAGATACGCCTGGGTCCTGGTATTCACCACCGCCGCGTCCACCGTAGCGCCGATAGAGCCGCCGGCGCTGCCGGTGCCGCCAACCACCACGCTGGTCATCCCTGCCAACGTGGAATCGCTGTCGATGCGGGTGATGGCACTGCCAATGTCATGGGTAGCGTCTACAGAAACGGTACCGTTTGCCTTGGTGATTTCCTTGATAGCGCCATCATCGTCATAGGTGATGTTGCCCTGGATGAGGGACGTGTTGCTGCCGGTGTAAGCCTTGGTGGTAGCGGTGATGTAATTCAGATTCACCGCTCCGGCAACGCCGGCCCACATGCCGCCGGCGCCCTGGATGGTGATATTGCGGATGGCTTCCGCATTCTTTGCGGAAATGGAAATCTGATTTCCTGCGTCGTCTCCCGTGGTGTTTAAGAGCGCACCGGTCCCGGTGAACGCTTCCGTGTCTTTGATCACCTTGGAGACCCCAAGGGCCATACCTCCGCCACCGGCGGCTACGCCGACAGACAGGCCGCCATTGCCGCCGTCTAAAATGGTTTCATCTTTGGCAGTGATGGCGATCTTTTCCTTCGCCGTGAGTTTCGTGGAATCTCCTGCGTAAGCTTTGGTGGTGGTGTCAAGGACATTGACGCCGATGGCGCCATTGATGGCCACATTGCCACCGCCGGCCCCTGCCACCGTCGCAAAGGTGACGTCGGTCTTCTGGTCTGCTTCCACTTCAATAGACTTCGCGTCCATGGTGGCGCCGCTGTCCACATAGGACAAGGTGGTGGCTGTATAGGAAACGGTGGAATTGGTGACGCCGAGGCCCCAGGATCCACCGACACCGGCGCCGCCGGCACCGGCCCCTTGTTTGAAGGTGGAGTCTGCTTTCACACTGGCCGCGCCATCGGTAATTACCTTTGCCGCCTTGCCCACATGGGCCTTGGTGGTGTAGTCCACAAAGGTTTCCGAAGCCGCCCCAGCCACGCCGGCAGTACCGGCGATGCCCAGAGCCGCCGCTGCGGTGGTGGAGCTGCCTTTATTTTCCGCAAGGACCGAGAGAGATTTCCCCTGGACCGTGCTACTGCTTCCTACCAGGGATTCTACCGTTTTATTTACTACTTCTACAGCAGCAGAGAGTCCCACGCCTACGGTGCCCGCCGTACCGCCCGCTGCGCCGCTTCCGGTCTTCAATGTGGTATCGTCAGAGCCGTGGACTTTGACGTCCCCGGCATCAGTGAGAGTCGCGCCCTTTCCGTTTTCTTTATCTTCTCCGATATACGCCTTTGTGTGGGTGGTGATGCTGTGCGCTCCCGCCGCTCCGGCGCCGCCTACAGTGCCGCCCGCCATAGCGCCCGCCGCGCCGATGGAAGTCAGCGTCTCTGAAGAATCTGCCTCCACCGTAGTGCTCGACGCATGGGACAGGCTGGCGCCGTCCCTGATGCCTGCGTCCGTATGGCCATCGTAAGCCTGGATATCCACACCGGCGCCGATGGCGTTACCGCCGGAGAGGGACAGCCCGCCGGCGAGGCCGAAGAGCTTCGCACTGCTCCTGGCGGTGATGGATGCCGCGCCGTTCACGGATTTTCCTTCGTTATCGGTGCCATTGGAAATATCAAAATTTCCCTTCTCCAGATACGCGTCAGTGGTCTGGGTGATCTTATTCACCGTCACCGAACCGGCACCGCTAAACCGGGATGCCCCACCGGCTGCGCCGATGGCTACAGTCTTCGATGCGCTATCGTCTTCGCTGTCTTTGGCATCGCCATTGTATGCATTTTCTGCTTTGATGGTGAGCGCAGAGGCTTTCAGCGTATTTTTCTTCTCTTCGTCGCCTTCCACGTAGGCTCTCGCGGTGCTATCGTGGACCATGACGCCGATGGAGGCGCCCACAGCACTGCTGCCGGCACCCAACGCGCCTACGCCGGTGGTGGCGGTGCTATGATTCAGCGCCGATACCGTCAGCGCGTCCACATCGATCGCGGAAGCGCCATTGGTCTTGGATTTTCCATTGGTGAGATGGGCTTCTGCGGTGGTGGAAACTTTGCTGCCCACCGCCGAGAAAGAGCCGGCGTCTTCATTGGCCACGGCGCCGGAGGCTGCCACAGCAGAAACCTTCGTCTTGCTCTCCGCTGTGACCGCAAGTCTCCCCTTCTTCGTGGTTGTCTTTTCGCCTTCGGTAGTGGTCACGCCGCCGATGGTATTGCCTTCGGCGTAAGCCTTCGTGTCGCCGGACACCAGATTCACCGCGATGGCTGCGCCAATGGCGGTGCCTGTGCCGCCGCCGGAGAAGGCCACGGCGCCGGTGTAGGAGTCTAAGGTCCCTTCGTCCATGGCTTTGATGGTCATGGCCTTGGCCGCCTGAATGGTGCTGTCCTTCACATAGGCTTTGGTGGTGTCATCGATTTTATTGACGGAGATCTGGCCTGCCCCGGCGATGCCCTGGCCGGTGCCGCTGCCGCTGGCCGCCACATTGAGTACCCGCTCTTTGTTGTGAGCCGACACGGTGAGAGCCTTGTCCTCTTTATCATCGCCGGAGAGCGTGAGATTTGCACTATTCACGTAAGCTTCGGTGGTGCCATGAGCGGAATTCCACATGAAGCTGCCGCCGATGGCTTTGCCCTGCTCGGCGCTCATATTCGCAGACACCACGCCGGTGATGGCATTGATGGAGCTGTCATTGAGTGCGCTGATGTCCAAAGCCTTGGCGGAAACCTGCGTCGCAGCATTTCCATTTCCTACATGAGCCTTGGCGGTGTCGGTCATGCGGTTGATGGAGAGATTCGCCGCCACAGTCATTTTATTTTTCTCTTGCGCCGCTTCGGCTACGTTGTCGCCCATGGCGTTGTCCGCGCCTGCCACCTCTTGCACGATTTCATTGACTTCGTCCTGGAGATTTCCTCCTTCGCCGCCCACTTCTTCTTCCCATTCCGGCAAAAGACCTGCGAGGCCATCCATCTGTTCCTGCTCCGTCTGCGGTCTCACATGATCGCCCCAGGCGCCGGAGTGGTTGTTTGTGGGCCGGTCGGTGCCGTCATAGGCCACGGCCCCCGCCAAAGACGCTGAGGCAATGTAACCGTCATTCTTCGCGTTTACAGACACCTTATCTGCCGCATTGACGATGCCATTGATGTAAGCCTCTGTTTCACGTGAAATATGGTTGTAAGCGATGGACGCGCCGATGCCCACCGCACCGGTGCCTCCCACGGCGCCGGCGAAGTTGATATCCCAGGAGTCATCGGTGGCTTCCACTTTCACATCGTCGTCGGCTTTGACCGTGGCATTTCCGATGTACGCCTTCGTGTCGTTATCAAAAAGTCCCATGGTCACTGTGGAGTCAAAGGCCACGGACTTCGCTTTGCCTCCGGCCGCAGAAATCGCCAGATTTCTAGCCACCGTGTCAGCCAATACGTTCACAGACTTCCCGACCGTCACAGACGCGCCGTCATCGATATAGGCTTTCGTGGTATTGGTCTGATGCACCCGAAGGACCGAACCGCCCAGCCCATAGCTGTTCGAGGCCCCCAGCGACCAGCCCTCTTCATTCAAAATTTCTTCCCAGGACATTTTGCCGAATGGCGTGAGCAATATGACATTGCCCGGTGCGTAATCCAAAAGCTGCGGAATGCTTCCGGCGAAGTTTACGGTGGTGGTGTCGGTCTTGGCATTCACATTCACATCGCCGCCGGCCACCACGGTGGGCGCATCCTTCTTGCTGTCAGACTTCCCGATGTAAGCCGTAGCGCTATTGTCGTAATTCACCAGGGAAACAGAAACCGCGCCGCTGGCTTCATCGGCTTTACCGGCGGTCTGCGACCAGCTGTCCACCAATTCCGGAAGTCCCAGCGTCGATTTCATGAAAAACTTACGCAAATTGTCCGCGATCTCGCCGGCGCTGGTCCCCTGCCAGTAGGTCTGCCAGGGCATTTTCGTTTCTGCCTTCACCGTCACATCGCCGGTGGTCTTCACATCGGCCCCATCGCCCACATAAGCGGTGGCGTGATTCTCCTCCGACAAATAGGAGAAGGCCACAGCCGCGGTATAGGTCGCTGCGGTCTGCTCGCCGTCTTTGGTATCCATATTTTCGAAAGCCGTAGTCTCTGCATGCGCACGGGAAATGGTATTTGCTGCGGCCGTGAGAGACTTGGCTCCTATGGACATGTCGCCTACATAGACCCCTCCGCTTTCCTTCGCGCCGCGAATGGTGCCGGTGACAGAAGCATTGGACGTATTGGTACTGGAGAGGAAAGACGTAGCCGCATTGATTCCCAGCTTATTAAAGAAGGACTTCTCATTATTGACTTGCTTCTCCGCTGCCCCGCCGGCATCGAAGCCAAATTTCTGTTTCAAGCTCTTAAATAACTGCCCGGCGGTCTCCTTGCCCAAAGTGATTACCGGCTTTAAGGCGCCATCGCCGCGCCGCGCTGCCGCCCCCACACGGTCCGCCTCATAAACGCCACTCTCGGTTTGATGCTGGGTGTTTTCCGCGGCCACTTTGACATCGCCGGCCGCATACACCGTGCCATCGATGCTTGCATTGGCATGGGTATCCACCAGACCGATCGCTATCGCCGCAGAAATATTACCGTTGTTGCTGACTTCTGCCTCGAACCGGCGGGTAGAGAGCGCCGATACCTCAGTGTCCCGCCCGGTGGTGACCGTGGCATCCTTCCCGATATGCGCGCCCACATCACTGGTGAGTTTGCCATAGGTGAAATTCATTTCCGCTTTTCTCTGTACCAATCCCATTTCTTTCTCGGTCAATGTCACCCGGTTATCCGCGGTGGCATCGGCCTTGAGATCCCGCTGGGCGTAGAGCGTACTGTTATCCACATCTACATGGGACTGTGCATCGGAAATGCCGACAACCATTCCGAGGCCTGCGATGCCAAAGCTGGTGGTATTGATATAAGAGGTGGCATGGGAGGCAATAGAAATATCCCCATGCTTTTCCGTATCCGCTCCGGTGCCGATGGCCTTCATATCGGTATAGTCGATATTCACATCGGCTTCCGAATGGATCTTCGTGATGGCGCCGATGAGTCTGAAATCCGTCAGTTTCTCATCAAAGAAACCGAGGGTATCCTGGAACGCGGCAGCGAACTCTGCCTCTGTCATCTCTTTTCTATCCGCCAGGCTGCCATCGTTGTTGGCCTGGGCGCGAACGCTGATATTATCGCCGATGATGGTATTTCTTTTATCTTTGATTTGCTGGCCCATATGAATCCTGGCATAGGTGCCGTCGCCGATATCCCAGGATTCCAACGCCGTCTGGGCCGTGGCGTGGATGGCCACATTGCCGGACTGGTTGCCATTCTTGCCGCCGGCATCCATGGTGGTGGCATCCACAGAGATCCCGGTCACACCCATAGAGGTCCGGAGCGCCGACACTTCGATGTCCCCGCTCTTTTGTTTCTGCGAGCCGGAGTCGATGTAGGCCTCCTTGATAGAAATGATGCCGCCATGCTCAGGATGGTCCGGATCTGCCTGGAGGTCCGCCACATCGGTGGTGGCCGTGAGGGCAATCTTTCCGCCATCGGAGTACACCTTCCCGCCGTCAATGGAGAGATTTCCTTCCTTCCGGGCTTCGATGGAAATATTCCGGCCGTGGGATTCCAGTTGGCCGCTGACATTCATATTTTTATTGCTCAAGAGCACAATGCCTTCCGTGTCCTTCGAAGCCGTGGTAGCGGTGGTGATGCCATCGGTATTCAAAAAGGGCGCGCGATAGCTATCGGCGGTGGAGCCGGCGGAAGGAAGCGCGTTAAATACTGCGCCGGTGCGGATAGTGGCGCCGCTGCCGATGGTCACCGTCCCCGGGGTCGCGATGACCACGCCATTCTTTGCGTTCACGGTGCCATTCATGGTGATGGCCGCATCCTGCAACGAGGTCCCCACCAACGTGCCGGACAAATCTTTCAAAGACAAGCTGTCCAGGGAATAATCATACAACATGCTCCCCAGGGTCGTGTTGGTGCCCAACGTGAGACGGCCCACATTGAAGACACCACTCTCACCCACCGCAATGCCATTGCTGCTGAAGAAATACACATTGCCGCCGATCTGGTTGTCTTTGATGGCATTGACCACACCATCGATGTTGATCTTGTTATCCACCAGGTTGATCTGGTGATTCACCTTTTCCAGCTGGAGATTGGCCACATCGCCTTTGGAAATATCGAAATCAGTGAACCGGTTCAGTGCGTTATTGCCGTCGCCGCTGACCTGCTGGTTCCGGATGTCGTACCGGGTGCCGCCGGGAATCGTTTCCTTCGTCACGGTGCCCTTATCTGCATCACTGCGCACCACCACGTCGGCATAGGACACACCGCCGCCCAGGAGCGCCGCGCTAAGCAATACAAAAGCCCGGAGCGATTTCCTGCTTCGGGTCGAAGATTTCTTATGTTGATTTTTCACCAGCTCCGAAGCTACCACATAGCAGCCCCGCGCGGCGTTCCAGATGATTTTATATATTTTGTTCATGGGAGTCTCCCTCAGTTTTATTGCAAGCAACGATGGGGGTTCGTAGTCAGTAATCAGTGATTAGTGATCAGTAGTCAGTAGTCAGGGCGCATTTGGCACTGGTGCGAACAGCGAGATTCTACCGCCATCGATTTTGTAGTCGGTAGTCGGGACGCGCGGCCAGACGTCTGACGTCTGACGGTCTGATTGTCTATAACGTCAAACGCGTCCCGATTACTGACCACTAATTACCGACTACTAAACCGATAGCCCTTCTCATCACACGTTACGCTGCACGTAGAAATGCACTCTTGCATCATCGCCGGCAGTTACATTGTCCGACTCATCCAGCGGGAATCCGAGGATGAATTTGCTGTACCAGCCGCCTTTGGCGTATTCGAGGCCGAGGCCGGCGCCGGTGATGTGCTGCTTCGTGGTGGCTGTGGAGAAATTGTTATAGCTCACGCCGTGGTCGATGAAGGTGAGGCCCCGCCAGGTCCTGTGATCGGCGCTGATGGGGAAGCTCCACTCCAATCCGCCGTACCAGCCCTTGTCGCCGGAGAGGGTGCTTTCCTTGTAGCCCCGGACGCTGGACATGCCGCCTAAGGAGAACTGCTCCGTAGAAGGCAAGCTGGTGTGGTTGGTATATTGGCCATAAAGCCGGGCCGTGAGGTATTGGTCATTTCCTACATTCTGCCGGCGCATGAGATAGCCGCTGTAGTAGTAGCCATCATTTTCTTTATGACGGAAATGATCGTCGCTATTATATTTCGTGACGCTTCCCAGGAAGAACCACATGCCGTGGTTATCATAGATGCGACTGGAGAGGCCGGCTTTCATGGTGATGGTATCCGAATCCGCCAGCTCCATGCCGGCGTACTGTGTGTCCGACCATTTCTTGTGAAGCTCGAAGAAAGCGTCGGTCTTGGTGAGCGGTGTCACGTTCAAAGGATGCGTGACGCTGAGAGCCAGGTCATTGGACCTCGCGTCCATGTCGAAATCTTTAAAAGCGCCGCGGATGATATCCACTTCGTTGCGGCTATAGGAAATCGTGGCGCGAGTCCCTTTATTTCCTACAGGCGTATCAAAGAGGATGGCGCCGCCCAAAATCCCCCGGGTCCATACCGGCGCGAAGGCGATGCTGGCATCCCGGCCACCGATGCCGCGGTACTCGGTGTAGGCGCCGATGCGGATGCGACCGCTTTCATACTGGCCGGCGTTATCGGTATAGATGAAACTGGTGATCGGATTTTCTTTTTCCTGTAAATCCAGGAGCAAATCCGACGTGCCCTCCTCGTCCCCCGGCGCCAGGTTTGCCTTCACCGGGTAGGTGTTGGTGGCGTTGTAGCGACGCAGGTCCGCCTGCAACCGGTCCACGTCCACCAATTCTCCCATGGTGCCGTGGATGCGGTCCAGAATATATTTTTCAGAAATACAGCGATTGCCGCTGACTTTTACTTTGCCGAGAGTCCCTTCGATGAGACGGATGTACACCACGCCGTCCTTCACGGCCTGCGGCGGGAGGACAGCCTGCGCCGTGCCGATTTTCTTCTCGACGTAGAGCCGGTTCAGCCGGTCCACCATGTCCCGAAGCTCGCCGATCTGGTGCTGCCCCGGGCCTTTGAAATGGATGGCCTTTTTGATTTCCTCTGCGGTGAGAAGCCTGGACTTGGAAACGCGGATTTCCTTCACTTCGAAAGAAATCTCCCCCTCCTCTTCTTCTGCCGAAAGGGGCGCCACTGTAAGAGGCGATGCTTTCTCCCGCTTCTCTTCGCTTTGGCTGTGTTTGTGGTACGCCAGGGTGTGCTGCTGCTCCTCCACCGCCAACTCCGTGCGCCGCCCCAGAGCATAGGCTTCCAGTGGAATGTCCGCCGCGCTCGCCGCCTCTCCCGAAGCCCCCGCACTGAGCAGCCCCATAAGCAGGGCCAGCATCTTCATTGATTTATATCTCATGGTCTCTCCTTTTGCGTGAAAGGTGTACTTCTCCATTGTTGCTTAAATTATACTATTTCTTATTATATGTTCGCTAGGGAAACGCTGATTAAATCGCCATCTGAATTTCTGACCAGCCCAATGGTGCA
>CAVHZP010000018.1:0-17028 GCA_963640485.1 bacterium
TCCTCGTCTTGCACCATTGGGCTGGTCAGAAATTCAGATGGCGATTTAATCAGTGTTTCCCTTGCCTCGCATATATTTATGATTTACAATGAAAGAAAAAAGTGGGAGGGATTTCTAATGAATGAAGATATTTTGTTTGAAAACCTGAATGAATACAACTACAATCCACTGAATGATGTACTGTTTAAATTTATTTTTGGCAAAGAAGAGCGAAAGCAAATTACCATTGATTTCTTAAATGCTGTGCTCCATCCCAGTCTGGGCCATTCCATTCAGGATTTGCAATTTTCCAATACAGAAATGAGTCCGGAACACGACAATGACAAATTGACTCGTCTCGATGTAGCGTGTGTGCTGGATAGTGGTGAACAGGTGGATGTGGAAGTACAAGTAGCCAATGAAAAGAATATGGCGCGCCGTACTTTATATTATTGGTCCCAGATGTACCTGATGTCTTTGCCGGCGGGGAAGACCTATAAAAATTTAAAGCCTTGTATCACCATCAATTTGGTGAATTTCAGCTTTCTTCCGCAGGAAGAGCCTCATGCCCTGTACGGTATCTATAATTCAGCCAATGGGCATCAGCTCACCAGGGATTTAGCCATTCATTTCTTGGAAATCCCTAAATATGCAAAGCAAGAGAAAAAGCCCATTTCGGAAATGTCGAAAATGGAACGTTGGCTTGCGTATTTCGCTAACCAATTGGATCGTAAAGGAAAGGAGGAACTCGCTATGAGTGAAGCAGCCATTCAAAATGCTATGGAAGCAGCTCGTATCTTTTTGAATAACACCGCAGAACGTCGGTTGTATATCAATCGTGAAATGGCACGTATGGATAGAGAGTCTCAATTAGAAGATGCACGGGAGGAAGGAATTGTATCTAACACTATTTACAGTTTAAACAATGTAATGAACAAACAGCACTTTTCTTTATCAGAAGCTATGGATCTATTGGGAGTTCCAGAAAATCTACGAGAAGTCATCCGTGAAAAGATGGAAAAGCATTCTTCTTAATAGCATCAAGTGCTAGCAAATATATTTTGTACAATCAAAAGGCTGGTATGGATTATAAGTTTTCCATACCAGCCTTTTACTATTTCTATCTATAATGGGCCTCCTGTCAAGACCACGATTTTAATTTTTTGCGCGCTCCCTAGGGAAACACTGATGAAAGCACCAAATGCGCCCTAATTACTAACCCGCCCCCGCTACCGTATCAAGGAACTCGCTCACTGCCGAAAGGCCCTTCCGCAGCGTCTCGGCGTCATGGCCGTAGCCGATGCGGAGGGAGAAAGGTTCGTCGAAGCAGTCACCGGGGACAGTGAAGGCGCCGGTCTCGTAGTACATGCGGTGGGCGAAGAGGCGGGACGGCATAGTTCCTTCGTAATGCACCAGCGCCATGGTGCCGGCGGTGGGCTGCACGTAGGAAACTCGCGCCTCCCCTGCTACCCAGTCGTCCAGGATGGGGAAATTGGCAGCGAGAATTTCCCGGTTTCTTTCCAAAATTTTTTCTTTCACTGAGAGGGCCAGCGCTGCGATTTCCTCATCGAAAAGGCCGCAGCTCACCAGGTCATAGTCTCTCACTTTGCGGAATTGGGCCAGCGCCGCTTTGTCGTGGGTCGCCAGCCACCCCAGGCGCAGGCCCGCCAGGGAAAAGGCTTTGGACATGGAGCCGGAGGCAATGCCCTTCTCATAGAGATCCGCCACCGATGGGCAGACAGCGCCGCAGTGAGACACACCGGCGTACACTTCGTCGCAGAAGAGATAGGCCCCTGAATCACGGGCGATGGAAATGATTTCCTCCATCATTTCTTGCGGAATCAGCGTGCCCGTGGGGTTGTTGGGATTGTTCAGGCAAATCATCCGCACGCCCCGCGCCGCGGCGGAGCGCAGCTCGTCCAGGTCGGGGAGATACCCATTCTCCCGCCGGAGCCGGAGCACCGTCACCTCTGCCCCCAGCGCCGCCGGCGCCGAATAAAATTGCTGATAGCTCGGCGTGAAGGCAATGACCCGGTCACCAGGACGGATGAGGGAGAAGAACATATGTTGATTGCCGCCGGTGGCGCCATGCTCCGTCAGGATTTCCTCCAGAGAAATAGACGCGTAGAGGGCGGCGATTTTTTCTTTCAAAAATGGCGCGCCAAAGATAGAGCCGTAAGTCTGCTCCCGATCAAAGAACCGCACCATGAAAGCCTCCCGGTCCGCGCCGGCCAGGTCAAACAGCTCCGATAGCGTCAAAGGCTTCGCGCAAGTGTCGGTGATGTTATACCGGGCGCCTTCTTCGTACCGGTCCATCCAGCTCTCCACGCCAAATTGAGAAACGATCATAGCATGCTCCTTGTGAAAACGATAGGGATGTAGTAGTCAGTAATTAGTAGTCGGTGGTCAGGGCGCAATTTCCGCTAGGGAACGCATAACGATGCTGCCACCATCGACTTCGTAGTCGGTAGTCGGTGGTCGGTAGTCAAGGCGCGTTTGCCTGCTTCTCCATCGTAGCCGTGAACCGTTTACCGTGTAACCGTAGTCCGAGCATGCATACGATAGCGGGAGTTGACGCGGTATACGACTTATGGGAATTACTCCATCTCTCGCCATCGCCAAAGGCGTCGGTAAACGGTTATACGGTAAGCGGAACACGGTAGTGAGGAAGCAGGCAAACGCGCCCCGAGTACCGACTACCGACTACCGACTACCGACCACTAAACCACCCGCGTCAAACGTTCCAATTCTTACACACATCCACCCAGCCCTGAGACTTCGAGTAGGTCTCCAGTTCGGAAATGGAAAGCTTCACCGCGCTGTGGTCGGTGCCGGCGGCGGGATAGACGATGTCGAAACGCTTCAGCGACACATCGAGATACACCGGCACATGAGGCGGCAGCGTGAAAGGGCACACGCCGCCGGGACGGTGGCCGATATATTTCTCACAATCAGCGCCGGGGATCATCTTCGCCTTCTTGTGAAATGTCATTTTAAATTTGTGGTTATCCACCCGCGCGTCGCCTGCCACCACCACGATGAGCGGCGTCTCGTCTAAGAGGAAGGACATGGTCTTCGCGATCCGCGCCTCCTCGGTCCCCAATGCCTGCGCCGCCAGGGCTACAGTGGCCGAGGATTCTTTCAAATCAATGCACCTTTCGCCCAGGCCAAAGGTGTCGAAGTATTCTTTTACTTTTTCAAAGGACATGGTATAACTTCTTTCATATGTATAACGTTATTAAGAGCCGGAGGTTTAGTAGTCAGTAATCAGTAATCAGTAGTCAGGACACATTTAACTGCTCAGTCAAATGCGTCCTGATTACTAACCACTGACCACTAATTACTAAACCTCCAGCGGTAAGCATAAGAACTCTCCGCCTACGAATCACCGATTACTAAAGTATGCCGCCAGGGATGCCACGGCTATGACCGCGTACTTCGCGCCGGCGGGCATGAAAAGGTCGGCCACCATATAGAGCAGGATCAGCACGGCGGTGAGCTCCCTGCCCCGGGGCGCGGAAAGACAGCGCTGCCCCCAGGCGGCGAAGAGAATCGTATTTCCTGCGACCGACATCACGAAAAGCACGCCGCCCACCGCCCACCGCATCACATCCGCCGGAAGGCGCAAGAGGTATAGCCCCGTCATCGCCGCCGTGCCAAGAAGGATAATCCCCGCGGCCAGGAGAAATCGTTTCAAAAAAGTCTTGCGGGAAATTGATTTCCTCATATCCAAAGAGAAATGGAAATGCCACGCCGCCGCCAGGAGCAACGCCACCACGGCATATTGGATAATGAAAAATATATCTGCTTGATTTTGTGTCATCGAAACCTCCGGATTAGATTGTGCTGCTGCCGCCTGTCTCACATACCGCTGCGGCTTCTGGCTGCTGGCTGCTAGCTGCTAGTCGGCTACTGCACCAGCTCATCACTAAGCGCTATACGCATAACCCACGCGCTTAACAGTAAACCAAATATTTCCTGTTTCCTTAAACGCGGGACGCACTTTTCTCTTCGGTGAGTTGTTTCGCTGGCCAGCTAGCAGCCAGCAGCTAGGAGCCAGGAGCTTCATCGACATGTATGCGCCAGCGACAGCACCGCTAACCACGTTACTTATACTCCGCTACTTCAATGAGATTTCCATCGGGGTCCCGCAGATAAATGCTCTGCATGGCACCCCGCGCGCCGGTGCGGGGCACGATCTTCGTCTCCATGCTCACGCCCTTGGCCAGCAGTTCCTCGTACACGCTCTCGATGGGTGTTTCTGTAATGAGGCAAAGGTCAATGGTCCCGGGCCGCGGATCCGCTGCCGCCGGCTGAAATTCTCCCGGCCTCTGGTGGATATTGATTTTGCACCCGCCGAAATGAAAGGCATAGCGCCCCGCCGTTTCCACGAGTTCCATACCCAATACATCTCTATAAAAATGAATGCACCCGGCCAAATCCGCCGTGGTCAATACGATATGATCAAAGTTCACTAATTTCATAAGCGCCTCCTGTAGTCCCTATTGTAAAGGGTTTTCCGGGAAGTCGCAAGGCTGGGGCGTATCCGTGCCGGTAGTCGATAGTCGGGACCGCGTAGCTGCTTTCCCACATTCCTTTTCCGTCGCGTTTCGAGCGTGCAAAAAATAGCGGGAAATGGAGCGATTACGGCTTATCGTAAATCGCTCCATTTCCCGCTATCCCGGATTGTGGTGACACGGTAAATAGAGAACGCAGGCAAACGCGCCTTATCCCTTGTCCTTATCCTATCCCAGGAAAATTCTATTTCCCCACACAGAACCGTTCGAAGATGCTGTTAATGAGTTCGTTGTCCACGGTGTCGCCGGTGATTTCGCCCAGGGTGTGCCAGGCTTCGGTGAGGTCCACGACGATGCAGTCGGCGGGCATCCTATCTTCGATGGATTCTTTCGCCCGCTGCACGGCTTCGAGGGATTTCTTTACCGCGTCCACGTGGCGCAGATTCGTGAGGAAGAGGGCGCGGCCGGCTTCGGCGTCTTCGGTGGCGGTGAGGCGGCGGAGTTCTTCTTCCAGGTCTTCGATGCCGCTGCCGTAGCGAGCGGAAATGGAAACCACCGGTACGTCACCGGCGATGGCTCTCACATCTGGCGCGCCGATTTCCTGGGGCATGTCGTATTTATTGAGAATCACCAGGGCTTTGCGGCCTACGAGGGCGGAGAGGAGTCTCTTATCTTCCTCGCCCAGGGCCTTGGAGCCATCGATGACGGCCATGATGAGATCCGCTTTCGCCATGGATTCTTTCGCCCGCTCGATGCCGATGCGTTCGATGGTGTTGTCCGTCTCCCGGAGGCCGGCGGTATCCATGAGGACCAGAGGCACGCCGCCGATTTTGATAGATTCCTCGATGGTATCTCTCGTGGTGCCGGGAATGTCGGTGACGATGGCGCGCTCTTCCTGGAGGAGCGCATTGAGGAGGCTCGATTTCCCCGCGTTCGGCCGGCCCACGATGGCGGTGCGGAGGCCGTCTTTGATGATGCGGCCCTGCTGCGAGCGAGCAAGGAGTGCGGAAAGGGCACTGTCAATTTCCGAAACGCCTTCCCGGATTTCTTCCTGGGTCAGATCCTCCAAATCCTCTTCGGGGTAGTCGATGGTCACTTCCAGTTTGGAAATCAAATCTTTCATCCGGCTACGCGAGTCCTGCACGAAACGGGAGAGGGCGCCGGAGAGATGGCTCTCGGCCTGAGAGAGGGCGGCGCTGCCTTTCGCTTCGATGATGTCCATCACCGCTTCCGCCTGCGACAGATCGAGACGGCCATTGAGGAAAGCGCGCTTGGTAAATTCCCCGCGATGCGCCGGCACGGCGCCGTTCTCCAGCGCCAGCTCCAGCGTCTGCCGGAGGGCTTCCATGGAGCCATGAATCTGTATTTCCACCACGTCCTCGCCGGTGTAAGAGTGCGGCGCTTTCATGTAGACCGCCAGCCCTTCGTCCACCGCGCGACCGCATTTCTCCACGTGGCCAAAGTACATGCGGTAAGGCAAGGCATCGCGGAAAGTAGAGAGATAGGCGCTCTTGAAAATCCGATCCGCCACCGCGGCGGCCTGCATGCCGCTCAAACGGATGATCCCGATGCCCCCTTCGCCCACGGCGGTGGCAATGGCGGCAATGGTAGTTTCTTCGTACATAAATCGCTCCTTGTTGAAATGGAAATTGAATGATTTGCTTTCTATTATAGCGGAGATGGAGGAAATGGGATAGGGGATAAGGGATAGGTGATAAGGGCGCATTTGACTGTAGCGGGAAATACGCATATGCCTTCTTCTCTGAAGAAGGTGGCCGTTAGGCCGGATGATGGGCAGAAGCGCTTTCGCATCACCCGCCCTTCGGGCACCCTCTTCAAAGAAGAGGGCTTGGCTCGTTTGACTGTTTCATCAAATGCGCCTTATCCCTTATCCCTTATCCCCTATCCCTTATCCCTTATCCCCCCCTAGACAAATCTCCCAATCCATGCTAAAATGTCATCCAATCACATATACAACGCATAGAAGAGAAATAGTACTTTCCTTAGGGAGCATAGAGAGCCGGCGGATGGTGGAAGGCGGCGGAACGCGGGAGGGGAACTCGTCTCTGAGCGGCGCACCGAATGAAGTAGGCTGCGACGGAGCCTGGCCGTTATCCGACAGGGGGATCGAATATCCCATGAGCCTCTTTTGAGGGAAGTAGAGTGGTAACACGCAAGGTAAATCTTTCGTCTCTTGTGACGGAGGATTTTTTTATTTCCTTTATTCAGGGATAAGGGATAGGTGATAAGGGATAAGAACGCATTTGACTGTAGCGGGAAATACGCATATGCCTTCTTCTCTGAAGAAGGTGGCCGTTAGGCCGGATGATGGGCAGAAGCGCTTTCGCATCACCCGCCCTTCGGGCACCCTCTTCAAAGAAGAGGGCTTGGCTCGTTTGACTGTTTCATCAAATGCGCCTTATCCCCTATCCCTTATTCCCAGAACATCTCATGACTATTCGACCTGCCAAAGCGCACCCCATGGGGTGAATCAGAGTGGTACCGCGGAACTTTTGCATCTTTCGTCTCTATTGATGAGAGATGCTTTTTTATTTCGCAAAGAGAAGAAAGGACCAACCACTATGATGAACCCACAGAAATACCGCAAAGGATACTTTATGCCGCCCGCCATCGACACCGCCTGGATGCAGAAGGACGCCATCGAGACGGCGCCCACCTGGTGCAGCGTGGATTTGCGCGATGGAAATCAGGCGCTCATCATTCCCATGAGCCTGGAGGAGAAACTGGAATTTTACCAGAAACTGATTCAAGTGGGCTTCAAGGAAATAGAAATCGGATTTCCTGCGGCCTCAGAGACGGAGTACGCTTTCCTGCGCACCCTGGTGGAGAAGGACATGATTCCCAAAGACGTGACGGTGCAGGTGCTGACGCAGGCGCGGGAGCACATCATCCGCCGGACCTTTGAGGCCTTAGACGGCGTGGAGAATGCCATCGTCCACGTGTACAACTCCACATCCAAAGCCCAGCGGGAGCAGGTCTTCGGAAAGTCCAAAGAGGAAATCAAAACCATCGCCAAAGAAGGGGCGCAGATGCTGAAGGAGCTCACCGGGCAAGCAGGGCGGCGCTACCGTTTCGAATATTCTCCCGAAAGTTTCACCGGCACCGAGGTGGACTACGCCCTGGACGTGTGCAATGAAGTGCTGGACATCTGGCAGCCCACGGCGGACCGGAAGGCTATCATCAATCTCCCCTCCACGGTGCAGATGTCCATGCCCCATGTGTACGGCATGCAGATCGCCTACATGAGCCAACATTTGAAATACAGAGACAATGTGGTGCTGTCGCTGCACCCCCACAACGACCGTGGCTGTGGTGTGGCGGACGCAGAGATGGGGATTCTGGCCGGCGCGGACCGCATCGAGGGCACCCTCTTCGGAAATGGCGAGCGCACAGGAAATGTGGACATCGTCACCGTGGCCATGAACATGTACACCCACGGCGTGGATCCCCATCTGGATTTCTCTCACATGCCCGAGCTGGTAGCTATGTATGAGCGCCTCACCCGCATGCGCGTAGGCGAGCGGTCGCCCTACGCCGGCCAGCTGGTCTTCGCCGCCTTCTCCGGCTCCCACCAGGACGCCATCGCCAAGGGCATGAAGCACCACGCTGACGGCCGCTACGACCACTGGAATGTGCCCTACCTGCCCCTGGACCCTGAGGACATCGGCAGGAAATATGAGGCCGATGTGATCCGCATCAACAGCCAGTCCGGCAAAGGCGGCGTGGCTTACGTATTGGAAAATACTTTCGGCATCCGTCTCCCGAAAGATATGCGCGAAGGCTTCGGCTATTTCATCAAAGATATTTCCGACAAGCGGCACCAGGAACTCACGCCCTGCGAAATCCACGACATCTTCATGGAAACCTATGCCAACGTGGCCTCGCCCATCGCCCTCAAAGATTTCCATTTCCGCAAAGAAAATGGAATCTGGAAAGGCTGCGCCACCCTGGACGTGGCAGGTGAGGAGAAACGCATCGCCGCCGAAGGCAAAGGCCAGCTCGACGCCATCAGCCGCGCCATCTGCAGCGCCTATGACATCCACGTGACCCACCTGATTTACGAAGAACACGACCTGGACCGGGACCCCGCCTCCCGCGGCATCGCCTACTTCGGCCTCACCGATGAGAAAGGCATCACCACCTGGGGCGCCGGCGTGGACCGGGACATCATCACCGCCTCAGTGAAAGCCTTCCTCTCGGCCATCAACCGGATGGAAGGAATCGAGGAGAAGGTGGCGCGAGAGCAGCGGACATGACGCTATCGGTTTAGTAGTCGGGAGTTGGAGTCAGCGGGAAATCGTCAGGCCAGCAAGAGCTGGAGGTTTTGTAGTCGGTGGTCGGTGGTCGGTAGTCAGGGGGTGGAGGCAGTTGGAAATCATCAGGCCGGCAAGAGCTGGAGGTTTTGTAGTCGGTGGTCGGTGGTCGGTAGTCGGGGCGCATTCGACGGCCTCCTCATCGCCGCCGTGAACCGTTTACCGTGTAACCGTAATTCGGGGACGCGGGGGATAGTGAGAAATGGAGTGTATACGGCTTACACTTGCAAACGGTTTCTCCTACAAATGCCACTATGACCAAGCAGGTCGGTAAACGGTTATACGGTAACCGGAACGCGGTAATGAGGAAGCAGCCAAATGCGAACCGACTACCGACCACTGACTACCGACTACAAAACCGCTAGCCTCATTCCCCCTCCCCATTAGAAAAGCCTCAAGGCGTTTGCCTCGAGGCTTCTTTTTATAACGTAATCATGAAATGTCCCATGAGCATGGAGAGAGCGAGTTTCACAGTTTCCTGGAATCGCTTCTCTGCCAGCTGGTAGACTTCTCTTTCGGCGATGGATTCGCTGTCGGTGCGCTTGGCGATGACACCGCAGACGGAGCCGGCGCGGAGGCCGAAGAGGCTCGCGAGAGTGAAGAGGGTGGCGTTTTCCATTTCGAAATTGGTGCAGCCCATGGCCTGGTAATCCGTGATCGCTCCCTGGTACGCCTTGCGCACGTAGCCGGCGAAGCTGTCGTAGCGTTCCTGGCCCGGCCAGAAGGAGTCGGTGGAAATGGAGACGCCCACTTTGTGCGGGATTTGCAGCGTGGTGGCTGCTTTTTCCAGTGCCAGGGTCACCGCCATGTCCGCTGCCGCCGGATATTCCGGTGGAGCGTAGGCTTTCGAGGCGCCGTCCATGCGGACCGAGGCGCGGTTGATGACCAGGTCTCCTAAATTTAAATCTTCCTGAATGGATCCGGTGGTGCCCACGCGGATGAAGGTGGTGACGCCGAGCCGCGCCAGTTCTTCCACGGCGAAGGTCATGCAGGGGCCGCCCATGCCGGTGGACATGACCAGCACCGCCTGGCCATTCAGGTGCGCTAGCCAGGAGTTGTAATCCCGGTTATCCGCGATGGGGCAGGCATTCTCATCGATCACCTTCGCCAGCCCCGGCACCCGCCCGGGGTCGCCGGGAAGGAGGGCATAGGAAGCGCCCCGGAGCATTTCCTTCGTCAGCCCCGTATGATACATCACTTCAGTGTCTTTGGCATAATGGAACATAAGAGGCCTCCTTTTGCAAAAAGGGGATAAGGGATAAGGGATAAGGGATAAGGGATAAGGCGCGTTTGCCTGCTATCTGACCACAAATCCACTAGCGGCAGAATCTCTATGATTGCACTGGCTCTATCCGCACGAATTACTTCTTTTTCTTCCCCTTCTTCTCTTTCTTCCCCTTTTTATGTTTCTTTCCCTTTTTCGGTTTGAGCGGGAGGATATCTTCTTCGCTCAAGAATTCATCGAGGGCGGGCATTTCTTCTTCGCCGATGTTCCAGTCGCCTTCGATGTTGCTTTCGCCATCGGGGCAGCCGAGGGTATGGGTCTTGAATTCGATATTGATGTCCTGGTCTGCGGCCTCAAGAGCTGCCACTTCAGCATCTCTCATTTCTGCCAGCAAATCTTCCATTTCACCGGCGATGGCGAGGATTTCTTTGATGCGCTCCTCTTCTGCCGGACGGTTATCCTCGTTCGGGTCAAGCATGTAAGACTGCAGGAATGCCCGATTTTCTTCGAGCTTTTCGCTCATGGACTCCAGTCTTTCTCTCAATGGTGCTTTCATCTCCATCATTACTCCTTCGCGGAAGCAGGGCCTTCCGTTACCAAAACCTTATCCACCCGCCGGTTGTCGCAATCGACGATTTCAAAGGTAAATCGGTCGTATGTCACTTTTTCGGTTTCCTTCGGGATGTAGCCCAGAAGGTAGGTGATAAAGCCGCCCAGGGTCTTGTAGTAGGCTTCGGCTTCCCCGGGGAGCTCGTCTTCCATATGGAAATATTCACGGAAATCATCGATGGAGCACAGCCCTTCCACCAGCCAGGAATGTTCCGAGCGGCGGATGAATTTGTTCTGCTCCTCCAGCATATCCTCCTGACCGCTGGGCATGTCGCCTACGATTTCTTCCAGTACATCGTGGAGCGTCACCAGGCCTGCCAGGGTGCCGTATTCGTCGATGACGATGGCCTCGTGGGTGCCGCGGGTGCGGAACAGCTGCAAGAGCTTGGTGAGGATCAATGTTTCCGGAATGAAGAGGGGCTGGTGCACCGTATCCATGATGGACGCCTTGAGTGGCTTGCCGGGATTCCGGTGCTGGTCCAGGAGGATTCTCGACATATTGGAAATACCTTTGAAATCATCCAGTGACCCGCTCCCCACGGGCAGCCGGAAATGAGAGGCTTCCATCATATCGGCCCAAATCTTTTTCTCGCTGTCTTCCAGGTCCAGCCAGGTGAGCTGCGGGCGGGCAGTCATGCAATCCGCAGCGGTGCGGTCATTGAGCTCAAACACATTGTCAATGATTTCCGGTTCCTCCTTGTCAAAGGTCCCCATGCGGGCGCCTTGCTCCAGGAGGACTTTGATTTCCTCCTCAGAAACCGGCTGCTCACCGCCCATCTTGATGCCCAGAAGGCCCACCACGATCTTCGTGGACCAGGAGGAAAACATGACCAGCGGCTTGCACACGGTGGCCACGAAAATCATGGGGCGCGCGATGAGACACGCCGCCTTCTCCGGGATGGCGATGGCGATCCACTTCGGCGCCAGTTCACCGATGATCAGAGTGAAATAGGTCACCAGCACCGTCACTGTCACGACGCTGATGGTGGTGGCATAGGGTTCCAGAAATGGAATCTTCTCCAGCTGATCCGCCAAAGGCCCCGCCAGCGATGCACCGGAAAACATACCGGTGATGATGCTCACGGTGGTGATGCCTACCTGGATGGTAGCAAAAAGCTCTTCCTTCTCCTCCGCCAACCTGAGCGCATAGACGGCACTCTTATTTCCTTCGTCTATGAGCTCCTGCAACTTCGTCTTCCGCGCTCCTACAATGGCGATCTCCGCCAGGGAACAAACCGCATTACCCAGCACGAGCAAAATGATAATGACCAGCTCGAGCCATATGTGGCCGTCGTCCATATGTCCTATAACCTCCAAGAATACAACACATAGAATGATATATTTTCATTATATCATGGAATAGATAGAGGGTTTGAAAAAAATTTGTAAGAGAAAAGGGATAAGGGATAGGGGATAAGGGATAAGGTCGCGTCTGACTGGTTAGTCAAACACGATGCCATCTTCTCTGAAGAGGGGGCCCGAAGAGCGGGTGATGCCAGTGAAAAGGTTCAAGGTTCCCGGTTCTCTGTAGCGGTTGTCGCATTGTATGAGCATGCAGTCAAATACGCCTTATCCCTTATCCCCTATCCCTTATCCCCTATCCCTGAAACTTTACCCACCCTTTACACTCCCCCTCTATAATAAAGGTAAAGAGAACGATTTTATTTTCAGAAAGGAGAAAATCATGATCAAATTGCTTTTCCTCTCTCACTCCGGAAGCCACGAAACGCCTATGGCGGAATTCATCATGGACGCGCTGATCCAGGAGCACGACCTGGCCTCCCACATTTCCATCGACTCCGCGTGCCTCGAAGGCGAAGGGCTCCCCCTCTGCGATGCCGGACAGGAAACGCTCGCAGCCCGCGGCATCCGCGCGCCAATGAAAAAAGCCTTCCCTCTGGCGTGGAAGACTTATGATGAATACGATTTCATTCTCCTCATGGATGACGGCTGCCGCCCCTTCCTCTTCAATATCCTCGGCGGCGACGTGGATGAGAAAATCCATCTCCTCTCGGAATACGCCGGCGGCGAAAGAAATATTTCCAACCCCTACCAGGGCGGCTCCTTCGAGAAAGCATACGAAGAATCCAAAGCTGGCTGCTTCGGCCTCTTGAAGAAGCTGGAAGATTGGGTTCGCTAAAGCAAGGGATAAGGGATAGGGGATAAGGGATAAGGCGCGCGTCTGACTACTTAGTCAAACACGATGCCCTCTTCTCTGAAGAGGGTGCCCGTAAGAGCGGGTGATGCCGGTGAAAAGGTTCAAGGTTCCCGGTTCTCCGTAGCGGTTGTCGCATTGTATGAGCATGCAGTCAAATGCGCCTTATCCCTTATCCCTTATCCCTTATCCCTAAATCTATCAAACACTCCTCATCAAGAGCACCGCCAGCGCCGTGAGGGTGAAGTAGGGGCCGTAAGCGAAGGCGCTTTTCTTTGTTTTGACTTTGAAGAGAAGCATCAGCACCGCCGCGAGGCCGCCGGTGAGAACGCCCACGGCCACGACAAAGAGAAAACTCTCCAGACCCAGCCAAAGGCCCAGGGCGCCGATGAGTTTCACATCGCCGCCGCCCAAAGCGCCGCGGGAGAGAATGGCGATGAGAAGGAAGACAAGAAATCCTCCCGCCCCAGCGATCCAGTGCCACGTGCTGCCGTAAATGAAAGTCGCCAGCACCGCGCCGCCCAGTGCAAAGGGAATCGTCATGGCGTCAAAGAGGCAGTATTGCTCAAAGTCCGTCACCGTCATGAGAACGAGTAGCACCGTTGCAAAGAGCAGAAACGAAAGCTCCATCAAGCTGGCGGAAATAAAAACGCAGCGAAGACTCACGAGGAGGAAAGCCGCCGCCAAAATAAAAATCCGGAAGCGCCCTCTCGACTTCCGTTTCTCCGGAAAGGTGAGGATGCTCTCATTTCGATCGTACAGGAAATCGATCCACCGGTTTCCTGCAAAGGCCAGCGCCGCGCTGCCAATGACGCAGCCCGCCAGAGCGAAGAAAATATATAAGCCAAAGTCCATGAGATACCTCTATTTCCAAATGAAGGCGGGTGGTTTAGTAGTCAGTGATCAGTGATCAGTAGTCAGGACGCATTGAACGCTACTTCCACATAACGGTTATCCCGCTATGTGGAAGTAGCGCCAGTCGCGCCCTGACTACTGATTACTAATTACTGACTACTCAATCGATAGCCTCAAGCATGCCAACTGCCTGCTCACAGATTACCGACTACGAATCCCCTTGCATCTTCCCCGAAATTGTTCTACAATACCAATAGAAATGGTGCCGCCCCGGTAAAACGGATGAGGCCCCTTCAAATTCAGTGGAAAAACCGCCTACCGTTGGAAGGGAGAGGCGGTTTTTCTATTGCTTATTTCATCAACGCGATGATACTTATCATTGTGAAAAAGACAATGGTGAAAAAATCGTACTTTGACATACGCGCACCACCCCTTTCGGGGCAGAATTTCAACCGCCTACCGTTGTTGTGACAGCACCAGCTTCATTATATAAATTTTTGGCGTGAGAGGCAAGGGAGTGGCTAGTGCAAATACCGCCAGTGCGAACATATCGCTGCGGCTTCTAGCTGCTAGCTTCTGGCTTCTAGCCGGCTAGAAAAAACATCTCAGCGATACGCAAAGTGCGCCCCGCATTTAGCAAAAGTAAAAATATTTTACTAACCGCTAATTGCGTGGATTATGTGCGCATAGCATCAGCCGTGAGCCTGTGGCACTGGCCTACTAGCAGCCAGCAGCTAGTAGCTAGAAGCCGCAGCGACATGTATGCACCAGCGGCAACACCGCCAATAGAAAACCGCAGCCTAACGCTGCGGTTTTTCCATTTCTATTTCTTATAATCCGAAACGAGCGAAGATTTCGTCTACGTGAACCAGCATCGGTTTGTAGTCGAAGCAAGCTTTGATTTCTTCTTCGTTCAGATATTTTCTGACGTCTTCGTCTTTGCAAAGGTTTTCATAGAAATCTTCGCCCTGGAGCCAACGCTTCATAGCGTTTCTCTGGACCCAACGATAGGCGGTGTCGCGGTATGCGCCTTTGGAGACGAGGGCCAGGAGGACTCTCGGGCTGTAGATGAGGCCGCCGGTGAGGTTCAGGTCTTCGAGCATCTTTTCCGGATATACCAGGAGCTTGTCGATGAGGTCGGTGGTCTGCGCCAGGATGTAGTCGAGGGCGGTGGTAGCGTCAGGGATCATGACTCTTTCTACGGAGGAGTGAGAAATATCTCTTTCATGCCACAGCGGAATGTTTTCGAAAGCCGGCAGGCTGTAGCCCTGGATCAGGCGAGCCATGCCGCAGATGCGTTCGGATTTGACCGGATTTCTCTTGTGAGGCATAGCAGAGGAACCTTTCTGTTTCGGGCTGAAATATTCTTCTGCTTCTCTCACTTCGGTTCTCTGCAGGTGGCGGACTTCCAGTGCCATCTGGGAGAGGGTGCCGGCGATGACGCCGAGGGTAGCGATATATTCTGCATGGTGATCGCGCTGTACCACCTGGGTAGCTACCACTTCGCGAGCGAGGCCCATCTTTTTGCAAACGTATTCTTCTACGAATGGATCGATGTCTGCATAGGTGCCTACGGCGCCGGAGAGTTTGCCCACTGCCATTTCTTCAGCAGCTCTCTTCATGCGGTCGATATTTCTCAAAGTTTCAGAGTACCACAGCAGCAGCTTCAGGCCGAAGGTGGTCGGTTCTGCGTGAACGCCATGGGTGCGACCGATGGTGGGCACGTGTTTGAATTCCACAGCTCTTCTCTTCAGCACTTCTGCCAGTTTTTCCAGGTCAGCCAGGAGCACTTCGGAGGCCTGTTTGATCTGCACATTGAGGCCGGTGTCCTTCACGTCGGTGGAGGTGAGGCCCATGTGAATATATTTTGCTTCATCGCCAACGTATTCGCCTACGTTGGTGAGGAATGCAATGATGTCGTGATTGATTTCACGATCAATTTCATGAATACGGTCCACATCGAAGTCCGCTTTCGCTTTGATCACTTCTACGGCTTCTTTCGGAATGCGACCGAGCTCTGCATTTGCTTCGCAAGCTGCGATTTCTACATCAAGCATGGTCTGCCATTCATTTCTTTCGTTCCAGATTTTTTCCATCACTGGACGTGTGTACCTCGGAATCATCAGATATCCCCCTTCGGTTCAATGTAAAAAAATAGTTCACGGCGCAGACTGCGCTTGCAAGGAAATCAAATCTCCCCTGTCCTATTCATCATATCCTTTACCGCGCTCCATGGCAAGTATGAAATTTAATTTTTTCTATAAGTGAGACGAAAGGGATAGGGGCTAGGGGATAAGGCGCGTTTGATGAAGCGGTCAAACGAGAGAAGCCATCTTCTTTGAAGAGGGTGCCCGTAGGGCGGGTGATGCCAAAGTGCTTCTCCCCATCATCCGGCCTAACGGCCACCTTCTTCAAGGAAGAAGGCATATACGCATGTCCCGCTATAGTCAAATGCGCCTTATCCCCTATCCCTTATCCCCTATCCCTAGAATCATTTTCGACTCCAAGTCATTGCACGCCCTCTCTATTTCCTGTATACTATAGAAAAATTCATTTCCCTTATGAAGGAGGACCCATGGCACTTACAAAGAAAGCAGAGCGGACGAAGGCGAAACTCATGGCATCGGCCCGGCGGCTCATCAGCGAAAAAGGTTTCGACAACGTATCGGTCGAAGACATCACCAAAGACTCCGGCGTGGCGAAGGGGACATTCTACCACTACTTCGCCTGCAAGGAGGACGTGGTGTCCGAACTCTCCAACGCCGCCACCCAGGCCACCATCGCCCGGGCCATTGCCTACGAAGGTGACGTGCTCGAGCGCTGCTGCTTCTATTTCTATGAAATCTACAAAGACTGCGAGTGGAATGGCGTCCGCCTGGTGCGCCAGTGGCTTCACGGAAACCTGGATCCCTCTGCCAGCGCCGTGGCCAATGAAGAGGTCCTCTGCGGCATTTACAAAGCCCTGGAGGAAATCCTGTCCGCCCATCTGGGTGAGAAACCCGGCGAGCTTACCAAAGACGCGCCCATCGATATCCTCTGCCGCGTCATGGTCTCCCACTGCATCGGCGTCGTCACCGTGTGGTGCATGCTCGGCGGCTCCTTCCACCTGGCGGAAGAATCCAAAATCTACATGCGCTTCGATGTGGAAAATCTGATTAAGCCGTACCTTCTAAAATAATCCCGCGGCCCGCTGTGTCGGGCCGTGTTTTTTATTGGGGTTTAGTAATCAGTAATCAGTGGTTAGTGATCAGGACGCGTTTGGCGCCAGTGCATATATACAGACAATATCGCTACGATTACTCTGAAGCCAAATGCGTCCTGACTACTGATTACTGACCACTGATTACTAGGGAA
>CAVHZP010000019.1:0-9226 GCA_963640485.1 bacterium
ACCGATCACCGGCTACCGGTTATGAATCCTCCTTCTTCGTCTGCGCGTAGAGCTTGAGGAGGCTGGACTCCATGAGGCTGTCGTTGGGGATCGCCGGTTTCACGGTATGGAGGACGGCGCCATGTCCGGTGTCGGGGACGGAGAGGATCACGTGCTGGCACCACACGAAGCCATTGGGCGTCAGGGTGCGGAAGAAGTCCGTGAGATTTCCCGTGGGGCTATTTGCCAGGCGGAAACGGAGAGTCTCGGAGTCCATGAATTTCCGGAAGCGGGCCTGGTCTTCTTTGAAGATATTAAGCTTCGTGAGAGCCTTCAAAATCCGGCGGCGGCAGTAGGTACGACCGGTTTTGAATCGGTTGTATTCTTTCCAGTAGACCAAAGGCTCGCAGGTGCCACGGTCCAGGTCGACGATGACCACCGCGTTATAGAGGTGATAGATATCTTGTTCCAGCCCATCTACCTTGAGCTGCTCCATGTGAGCGGCGGTGTCGGTGATATTGAGCAGTTGCGCGTCCAAGAGGCTGCGGTCCTGGTAGTGGCCGATGCATTTCACTTTGAGCCACAGATACTGGTCATGCAAGGAGTAAGTCATAGCGTAGGCCCGGTCAGAGGTGAGGACTTTTTTCACCAATCGATCGATTCGCTTCATGACTTCGCTCCCTGGCATATTCATGCGGTTCTCGCTGGCAGCGAGGGTGTTGGCGCCGACGGAAGCGAGGACTTTTTTGTAGGCATCGTTGGCGAAGAGAAAATGAATTTTCAGATTTTTATCGCACTCTGCCAAAGCCATGGACTTGGTGGTGATGAAATTCTTTTCGCTTGCCTTGGCGTAGTAGGCTGCCATCTCCGGCGTTTCCGGCGGGATGTCCCGGGATTTGATGTGAGCTGCCATTTCCTCGAAGGGAAGGGGCTTGCCGAAGAAATAGCCCTGGATTTTTTCACAACCGATGGATTTCAGGAATTCGAATTGCTCTTCTGTCTCCACGCCTTCCGCTAAGGTGCAGATGCCGATGGTCTTTGCCATGGACACGGTGGACTCGATGATGTCTTTCGACCGCTGGGTGAAGCTGGAGAGGAATGCCATGTCGATTTTCAGTTCATCGAAATGGTAATCTTTCAGCGCATTGAGTGAGGAGTAGCCGCTACCGAAGTCGTCCATCCACACCTGGAAGCCCGCTGCGCGGAATCGTTCCAGGCTGACGCGGATTTCACCGGCGTTCTGCACGAACATACTCTCGGTGATTTCTATGCACAGCAGCGAGTGAGGAATCTGATATTTCGCAGCGATTTTTTCGATTTCTTCATAAATGTCGCAAGTCAAAAAGTCCATGCGGGACAGGTTGAAGGAAATCGGGACGGCCGGGATGCCGTTGTCCAGGCAATGGCGCTGTCTTTGGCAGATGAGCTCTAAGATGTGGAGGTCCAGCTTGTAGAGCTGGCGGCTATCTTCCAGAGGCGGGATGAATTCGGTTGGCTTCAGGAATCCGTACACCGGGTCGATCCATCGCGCCAGGGCTTCCAGGCTGCAAAGGGTTTTTGAAATCGAGCGAATCACCGGCTGGAAAAAGACTTGGATATATCCTTTTTCGATGGCTTCGTCCAGGTGATCGATCACGTAGTCGCCCACCTGCGCCGCCCGCTGCACCGTGGGGGTGTAGCGGCAGCTGTAGACGTCCAGCCGGTTCTTGATGCTGTCGCAGGCTAGCTTCGCCAGGTCGCAGGCGCGGCTGGGATCCGTGTCCGAGTGCTCCACATGGTAAGCGCCGATTTTCATATCCAGCGGCATGCTCATCTTCACCGAAAGAAGCTGCTTGTGCACGTCGATGACCCGGTTCGACAAATCCACATCATAAGTGAGGACGGCGAAGTGGTCATCGGAGAAGCGGGAAATGAAATCATTGGGGAAGGAGGCCTTCAAAAGGTCTGCGATGCGCTGCAAGAGCAGATCGCCGGCCTCCAAGCCGAAGCGGAGATTGTATGCTTTGAAATGGCGCAGATTGAAATACAAAATCGCAATGGGCGGCGCACTGGGGTTCAGGTCATTCAGCTTGAACCATTTTCGTGCGTACTCCAGGAAACGGCGCTGCCCCGGAAGTCCCGTGAGCCGGTCGGTGGAGTAGGTGAGGTACTTCGCAGCCGAGTCTACCACGAAGACGTAGTACACCGGCCCCCACTCCGGATGCTTCACCAGGCGGCTGAAGATTTCCATGTACCGGCTGCCGTGGGTCTTGGTGATGCCCTGGAAATCGACGAAGCAAATGGGTCCGCTCTGGGTCTGCCGCTCGATTTCTGTAAAGAGCCGATCATGGTCGCCGGGAGAAATCAAAGCATCCAGGCTGCGCCCCTTCTCTTCCCAAAGTTCCGGTAGGCTCTCATAGCCCAGCATGGAAAGGAAGCGGCCATTGGCATACAGCAGCTCGTGGCTTTCGTTGGCACGGTAAATAAAGACGCCTCCGGGCATGGAGCCCAGCACTTCGTCTAAAAAATTCTGCTCTGCGTTCGTCTGAGAAACGTCTTTATTCATGGGGGAATCACCTGCCTTTGTTAAGGGATGGGGGATAAGGGATAGGGGATAGGGGATAGGGGATAAGGCGCGTTTGCCGCTCTCATGCCATCTTCGCTGAAGAGGGTGCCCGCAGGGCGGGTGATGCTTCTAAAAACTAGGAGTCAGGAGCGGTGCAGCGCTTCCATTCATGCAGCGGTAAGCAAGTCCTTATCCCTTATCCCTTGTCCCTTATCCCTGAATTTTTACACTTTGTGGAAATATTCTATAGCACCGATGGTCACGCCATTCTGGAAAAGCGGCTCGGTGTGTACCAGGACGGGGAGGCGGCGGCCTTCTTTATTTTTCAGCCACACCACTTTTTCTCTTGAATGCCCGTCAAAGATGGTGGCCACCAAAGGACACATGGTCTGGCACAGGTGGGTGCCTTCCTCATCGATGTGGTCCAGGCCGCCTTCGAAGCAATGCTTGCCCAGGATTTCCTCGGCAGTGTAGCCGCTGATGCGTTCGGCGCCTTTGCTCCAGTAGAAAATGGTACGCTCTGTGTCTACGCAGTAAACGCCATAGGGCATCTCATCAATAATTTTTTCCAGAAGTTCCAGTTTTGTGATATCCATAAGGGTGCCTCGTTTAATCAGTGTTTTCTTAACCACGTAAAAAGCAGCATCAAATCGGTCAATGGATCGCCATATTTCCTTTTTGTATACTGCTATAAAGAATTCGAGTGCTCACAACTTCCTCTCTAGAATAAATTAGAATTGCGTAAAATGCAAGGGATTTGTGGGGGGAAAATAGAATTTATACGTATGTATTACATCTTTTTGATTTGCGTAAGGAAACATAAATGCGTTTTTATAAAAACGCCCAGACATAAATGGGAAAGAGGGGCAATCCATTTTTTTATAAATCGGGGAAGGAGGGCGTTGTTACTTGTAAAATCGAATGTTTTGGAAATCAAAAATATTCATAAAAATTTCTGCAGGGAAAGCAGTCGTCCTATTTTGGGGAGAAAAAGAAGCAATGTATCCCCCTCCGGTAGGCTTGCAGAAGAATAAATAAAATATAAAATGTGTTCTTTTTATGCAGAAATCCGGAGAGGCGGGGGGATTGTTATCTTTACAGGTGAAAAGAATATAGGTAAAATAGGAAAAAATATACCTTGAACCTTTGTGGTGGAACTTTTTAGACTTCATATACAATAGAGAGGTAATTTAGGAGATTTCTGGGATGGATAAAACAGCATGGACCCTGGGCTTGGCACTGTGTGCTTCTTTGTGCAGCGTTCACGGAGAGGCGAAGGATATCAATCCGATGGAGCAGCACAGAAAGAGCGCTAGGCAGCAGGTGGAAGAGCAGATGCAGCGGCGGGAGCCTCTTGGCGGACAGCGCGAGGAGAACGCGCGAGCTCTGGGGAGAGAGCTTCTTCTTGCCGGCGGGGGACTCAGTGAAAAAATAAAGAAGGACATCGGCGAATTGGCGGTACAGGACGCGCAGGCTCGGGTGATAGAAAATATCCCCATCAACAAAGCCCGCGCGGCTTTGGCGTCTTCGGCAGGAAGCTACGAGGACTTGAAGATGCGCTATGGCGTGCGGCGCAAAATGTTGCCGGCGTGGAAGGGCGAGCTGGCAAAGCAGCGGGAGGCATTGGCGCAGATTGGCGGCGTATCTCCGCAGCTGAAAGAGAGCGCCACCTTCTCGAAGGCCTATGAAGAGGCTTACAAAGCGCGGGAAAAAGTGTTCCTCTTCTATCAGGGGCAGCACGATCCGGACCAGCTGGCGCCGTATCAGAAGGCAGCCGACCACGCGTCAGAGGCTTTGTATCAGGAAGTGTACGCTTACGCTCGGCAGCTCTCCGGGGGAAAGCCGGAAGGCGAAACGCTGGCGGCGAAGTATGCGCAGACCTATCTCCTTGCCATGGACGATGAGATCCAGGTTTCTATCATGGGGAAACGGTTGGAGAATGCGAAGCAGACCTATGAGGATTCCATTCGCGCTTACGAAAAATTGTACGCCAGGGAAATCAGCCGCTGCATGAATAGCGGTAACGGTTTCCTTCTGGTGAATGGCGGCATCGGTACCGCGGTGTCCACCTATCAGGCGCCGGCGTATGCAGCTTCTGCGCCGGTGGCATCTGTGCCTTCGCCGGTTGCAGGAAATACACAAGCGCCTGCCGGTGCGTCTACGGTGGTGCCCAGCACGCCGTTCCTGGTGCCGGCCAGCGAAAGCGATCGGGAAGATATGCGAAACAAGCTGAAAAATATCATGTCTTCCCTTTCCTCCGACGACTGGAGTCGCCTTGCCAGCCGCCGCGCCGAATATGCCAATGAGCTCTCGGGCCTTGGCTATTTCGACGAGGAATCTTCCATAGCGCAGGCCGCTTCTTCGGCGAAGCCGCCGCAAGTGCCGACAAAGACTTTCCGCATCGACGGCGAAGCGCGACTGGACTACGGCGCCCATCATGGTCACAAGGCCATCGGCGATCGCACGAGAGCCCGCGTGCGTATTTATGGTGATTACCGCATCAATGACGATTGGCATTTCATTTCCATGCTGGAAAATGAAAAAATTCTCTCAGGCCCCGGGAAAGACAACTGGATGGACATCGATCGTTACTATTTCTCCGGCAACGTGGGGAAGAATCATGTGGACGTTGGCGCCTTCGGATCCTTCCTGGCAGAGGGCAATGTGTACGACAGCAAATTCTCCGGCGTTCGCGTGACCGGGGAAGAGCCGTTCCGCTACCTGGTGCAGGCAGGCACCATCCGTGATGCCGGTTTCTCAGCAGCAGCAGAAGCAGAGACGGAGCACGACATCTATACTTTGGGCGCAGGACTCTATCGTTTCGATCTGGATTGGACCGGCAAGAGAAATATTTATATGCTGAAACTCCATCGACCCTTGGGAGCTTATGACCTGGGCGTCATGGGCCTCTTGGGTGAAGACCGCGGGAGAAGCGAGAAGGGTTATGTGATTTCCCTCACCCGCGGCGAAGAGAAATCCTGGGAAAAAGGAAATAAATACTATTTCCTGAAATACTATCATCAGCCTTATACTACCTATGTATCTCACACCATGGAAGGTATGGCGGACTACATGAGTGGCTTCGAAGGCATCGGCGTGGGCATGCAGTACACCCCGGCACCGAATTGGCTCTTGCAGGCGTCGTACTACAATCTGAAAGACTTGGAGGACGGCGGCCGTAACCGCACCTTCTGGCTGGCGCTGAGCTACTATTTCTCGAATTATGAGAGCTAACATATAACCTCCTTCCAGGGAAACGCTGATTAAATCGAAAAACGATTTAATCAGTGGTTCCCTAGAGGACGGGGATAAGAATAAAGTGAGAGAGTGGAATCATGGTAGAAACAGTAGAAACTATCGTTGTCGTAGGCCTGGGCTATGTGGGATTGCCACTGGCGCATGCGTTTTCGAAACATTTCCGCGTGGTAGGCTACGACTTGTCGGAAGAAAAAATTGCGTTATACAAGCAGGGTATCGACCCCACCAATGAATTGGGCAATGACACCGTCAAGGGGACGGCAGTGGACTTCACCCATGAGGCGAGTCGCATTGGCGAAGGGGATTTCATCATCGTGGCGGTGCCGACGCCGGTGAATCAGGACAAGACGCCGGATCTTTCGCCGGTGGAGTCGGCGTCCCATATCGTGGGAAAATACATGAAGAAGGGCGCCGTGGTGGTTTACGAGTCCACGGTGTATCCCGGCGTGACGGAACATATTTGCGGACCTATCCTGGAAGAGGAGTCGGGGCTCACGGTAGGCAAGGATTTCAAAATCGGCTACTCTCCGGAGCGCATCAATCCCGGCGATAAGGTGCATACGTTACAGAATATAGTGAAAATTGTTTCCGGTATGGACGAGGAAACGAAGGAGTTAGTGGCGTCGGTCTATAGCACCATCATCGAAGCCGGCGTCTATCCGGTGTCCTCGATCTCCGTAGCGGAAGCGGCGAAGCTGGTGGAAAATTCCCAGCGGGATATTAATATCGCCTTCATGAACGAGCTGGCCATGGTGTTCCACCTGATGGATATCAATACCCACGAAGTGCTGGAAGCCATGAATACCAAGTGGAATGCTCTGCGCTTCACCCCGGGCCTCGTGGGCGGTCACTGCATCGGTGTGGATCCATACTATTTCGTTTACCAGGCGGAGAAGCTGGGCTATCACTCGCTCATTATCGGCGCCGGCCGCCGCATCAATAACGGCATGTCCGACTATGTAGTGAAGCAGATGGTGCGGGAAATGATCCGCCATCATGTGGACACGCGGCACGCGAAGATTTATCTCCTGGGCATGACCTTCAAGGAAAATTGTCCCGATGTGAGAAATTCCCGTGCCGTGGATATTTTTGAAGGCCTTAAAGAAATGGGATTTGACCCGGTGGCGGTGGATCCGGCTGCGGATCAGGCGGATTTCGAGCGGCTTTACCATGTGCCGCTGGCGGACCTTTCGGACGTGAAGGACGCCGACGTGGTGGCGGTCCTGGTGGCCCATGATGATTTCCGCGCTCTTTCATATGAGCAGATTTCCTCTTTCTTCAAAAAAGAGGGCGGCATGACGCCGATCTTTTTCGATGTGAAGAGTCTCTATGACCCCAAGGAAATCAAAAAGCGGGGCATGGCGTACTGGAATTTGTGAGGAAATCATGGGCATCAAAACCTATATCCTTTGTCTTGCTGCGGCGGCAGTCATCGCCGGCGGTGGCTACGGTCTCCATCGCTACCTCGCCTCGTCGGCGCAGAGTGAGCAGTATGTGACTGACCTGTCGTCGTCTTTTGAAGCAGACAAAGAAACGAAAGACGCTTTGGCGCTGTATCAGAAAGATTCCTGCCCCAAAGCCAAAATTTTAAAACCCGGCGTCGGGTCCGATATGTATCTCTATTTCAGCGGCCTCCCCGACCGTCCGTCTATCGAAAAAATCACGGACAAGCTGGAGGAGGAGCACTGGACGGCGGTCTTCTTCGCGGAAGGGCAGAACGCCCTGGACGAAGAGGAAGGCATGAAGGTGCTGCAGAAGCGGGGGCAGGTGATGGGAAACTATACCTGGCTCGGCCGTCCGCAGTTTGAAACCATGGCACCGGAGGCGGCGCTCTCTTCCATTTGCCGTACACAGAAAGCCATCAAGCTTATGGAAGGCAGCACGCCCATCTATTTCAAGGCGCCCAATACGAAGTACACAGACCAGCTTTTGAAAGAGCTGGGGGCGGCTGGTATTTCCTATGCCGTAGAGAGCAGCCTCACCATCCGGCGGGGACAGATCCAAAGCCTGGAAGACGCCCGGGAGATTGTAAAGAAAATCAAACCTGGTAGCTTCATTGCTTTTGAAGTGAATCGCTCTCTGGAAATCAAAGTGAGAGAGGCCGGCGCTTATGATGAGAAGCCGGCCATAGATAAGAAGCCCACCATCAAAGATGAAGACTATACGAAGGCACCGAAGAGAGCCTCTCTGGCAGAAGAAGTGCTCTGGCTTCTGGAGGCCATCAAAGAGGCGGGCTATGATGTGAAGGAATTGCCGAAAGGGTAGGGGTAGTACTGCTGTCGCTGGTGCGAACATGGTGGTGTTGCTTCTAGCTTCTGGCTGCTAGCAGCTAGAAGCGATGCCACTATGTTTGCACCAGCGGGCGCGGCACTCCCCTAATTCGCAGGAGAACTCATGGAGAAAGAAGATAGACTGCAGGAGCTGAAGGAAGACAGGAGAATGCTTCCTCATGTGCCTGATGTCACGGGCCAGCGGACGAATATGGATCGTCGTCAGGCCAATGAATGGGATAAAATCCGGCGGGAGCAGGATTTTGAAAAATATGTGGCCAGCGCGGAAGCGGGCCGCCGTTTTAAAGTGCAAATTCCCGTGCGCCTCACCTGGAAGGAAGGCGGCGTGAAGCGGGAAATCCGGGGCACTTGTCTGGATATTTCCTCTACCGGCATGCTCTTTGTGGATGACATCCGGCAGAAGATGGAAGAAACGCCGAAAGAGGTGAAGCTCTCTTTTAAAATCCGTCCCGGCGATATGCCCGAAGGCTACGAGATGAAAGTGAGTGGCCTTTCCGGCGAAGTGGTGCGCTCTTTCGAGAAAGATGGGCGCCCGGCTTTGGGCATTCATTTCAAAAAGTCGCTGGCAGAGTATTACCAGGGGAAGCGGGGCAAGTACCTTATCGCTGTATCGGCGTTTTTGCTTTTCTGTATTTCCCTCATCATTTTGCTCATGCGGGCAGAGTCGGTGATTTATTTCAAATTCAATAAATTTCTGTACCTTTACAGCATCATCACCGCCGGCTTTTTGCTGTCCCGCTATTTCTTTGCCATTTTCTACAAGCCGGTGCCGGTGGATATCCACTACACGCCGGGGGTGTCGGTGATCATTCCTTGCTTCAATGAGGAAACATGGATCCAGCGCACCATCTTGTCTTGTATGAACCAGGACTACCCGCCGGATAAGTTGCAGGTCATCGTGGTGGACGACCGATCTACTGACCACTCGGTGGAAAAGATTGAGGAAATTATTCAGAAGCTGGACGAAGAGAATCCGGAGGGGCATATTCGCGATCGCCTCTCGCTTTTCGTGCAGCCCCAGAACGGCGGCAAGCGCGAGGCGTTGGCGCAGGGGATGCGCCTTGCGAAGCACGAGCTGCTGGTTTTCGTAGACTCCGACTCCTTCCTCTCGCCCTATGCGGTGCGCAATGTGGTGCAGCCTTTCAAGGATGAG